>JAHDHI010000055.1 GCA_020631395.1 Bizionia sp. | reverse complement strand
CCAACATGGTACAGCCATCATTTCTGCAGCTGCCTTGTTGAATGCCTTGGAGCTTGCGGAGAAGAAGATCGATGAGGTTAGCATAGTTGTTAGTGGAGCAGGGGCAGCAGCAATTTCATGCACGCGCTTGTATCAAGCATTTGGAGCAAAACGAGAAAACATCGTAATGTTGGATAGCAAGGGAGTCATTAGGGATGACAGAAGTAACCTAACGTCTCAAAAAGCAGAATTTGCAACGCATCGTAGAATAGATACGTTGGATGAGGCCATGAAAGAAGCCGATGTATTCATAGGATTGTCCACATCGGACATCGTTACTCCAGAAATGTTGAAGGCAATGGCAAACGATCCCATAGTCTTTGCAATGGCAAATCCAGATCCGGAAATCAACTATAAATTGGCGATAGACACTAGAGACGACATCATAATGGCTACAGGGAGAAGTGATCATCCCAACCAAGTGAACAATGTTCTTGGCTTTCCTTTCATATTTAGGGGAGCTTTGGATGTTCGTGCCACAAAAATCAACGAGGCCATGAAAATGGCAGCAGTTGAGGCATTGGCAAGTTTGGCGAAAGAGCCGGTGCCGGAGCAGGTGAACATTGCCTATGGTGAAACAAGATTGACATTTGGAAAGGATTACATCATCCCAAAACCATTCGATCCTCGATTGATAGCAGAAGTGCCACCAGCAGTTGCAAAGGCAGCCATGGATAGTGGAGTGGCCAAAGAACCCATTGCAGATTGGGAAAAATACAAGGACGAGTTGATGGAACGTTTGGGGTCGGACAACAAGATCGTCAGACTTTTGATGAACAGGGCACGATTGGATCCAAAACGTGTCGTGTTTGCAGAGGCAGATCATTTGGATGTATTGAAAGCAGCACAAATCGTATACGATGATGGTATTGCAATACCCATTCTATTGGGACGTAAAGATGCAATCGAGCGATTGAAGGAAGAAATAGAATTTGATGCGGACGTCTTGATAATAGACCCGAAGGCAGATGAGCAAATAGAACAGAAAAACAAATACGCCCAAGTATATTGGGAACAAAGCAAACGTAGGGGAGTAACATTGTTGGAAGCTCAAAAATTGATGAGAGAGCGTAATTTTTACGCGGCAATGATGGTAAATGAAGGAGATGCCGACGCATTGATATCCGGATACTCGAGGAGTTATCCTAATGTCGTGAAACCAATGTTGGAACTCATAGGCTTGGCGCCAGGATCTACCAGAATAGCAACGACAAATGTAATGATGACCCAAAGAGGGCCAATGTTTTTGAGTGATACGTCCATAAACATAAACCCTTCGGCAAAGGACTTGATCAAGATAGCACAAATGACATCGGGAGTCGTTAAGATGTTTGGTTTGGAACCCGTCATGGCAATGACTTCTTATTCGAACTTTGGATCTTCCAAGGATCAGACAGCTACAAAGGTTAGGGAAGCAGTGTCGTATTTGCACGGAAGACACCCGAATTTGCTGATAGATGGAGAATTGCAAACCGATTTTGCATTGAATAGTGAAATGCTACAAGCAAAATTTCCATTTTCAAAGTTGGCAGGAAAAAAAGTAAACACCCTTATTTTTCCCAATTTGGAATCTGCGAACATTACCTATAAGCTGTTGAAGGAATTGAACAAGGCCGAGTCCATAGGTCCAATAATGATGGGAATGCGAAAACCAGTTCACATTCTCCAATTGGGTGCAAGTGTCGATGAAATTGTAAACATGACGGCAATTGCGGTGATAGATGCCCAACAGAAGGAAAAGAAGTAAATTTAACAAAATGCGATGCTGTAAAGTATCGCATTTTTAGTATATGATCCCTTTGTTTTAAAGGAAACGTCATCTATTTTCTCTCAATTGTTTTTATAGACCTTAAATAAAAAAAAATGCGTAGTTTTGAGAGTTTAATAAGACATTTATAAATGATTGCACACATAAGAGGGAAATTGGTGGAGAAAAACCCAACAGATGTCGTTATAGACTGCAACGGAGTTGGTTACTTGTTAAACATTTCACTACATACGTTTTCTCAAATTCCGAATGAAGAACATTTGAAACTATATACGCATCTCCAAGTAAAAGAAGATGCACACAGTCTTTATGGTTTTGCATCAAAGGGAGAACGCGACGTATTCAGGTTGTTGATATCAGTAAGCGGGATTGGTACGAATACGGCAAGAACGATGTTGTCCTCGTTGACACCAAAACAAATCAAGGAGGGCATTGCAACGGAAGATGTGGCCTTGATTAAATCCATCAAGGGGATTGGCCTAAAAACAGCACAGCGCGTAATCATAGATTTAAAGGATAAAATCATAAAGATCTATGATCTGGACGAAGTTTCTGTTAATAAAAGCAATACCAACAAAGATGAAGCGTTATCTGCATTAGAAGTTCTTGGTTTTGCGAAAAAACAAGCCGAACGGGTCGTGGATAAAATCGTAGCAACAGAGCCAGAAGCAACCGTAGAAACTATAATTAAACAAGCTTTAAAAAATTTATAATAGATTTTGAATACAACCAATATACACTTTCAGAAATCCGTTAAGAAGTACGTCGTATTAGTCATTACCTTATTGTTGTCATTTACAGCTTTGGCTCAGGATCCAGATCCAACAGTAGTCCAAGATTCAGTTAAAACGGGGTTCAGCTTGGGTACTTTGGAGATGCCAAACCCAAACAGCATTCAGTCAAAATATACATACGACCCAAAGATTGACCGTTACATCTATACGGAAACAGTGGGAAGCTTCAATATAAATTATCCAATAATACTTACTCCTAAGGAATACGAGGATTTGGTACTTCAAGAAAATCTGAAAAACTATTACAAGGATAAGATAGACGCCTATGATGGGAAGAAGGATGGTTCAGAAGAGGAGAAAAAGAATTTGATTCCGGAATTCTATGTCAATTCGGATTTCTTTACCAGCATATTTGGAGAAGGCCCAATTTCGATCGTACCGCAAGGTTCATTGGAAATGGATTTGGGAGTCTTGTATACAAAACAAGACAACCCATCGTTCTCACCAAGAAATAGAAGTAATTTTACTTTTGATTTCGATCAGCGAATCAGCCTGAGTCTATTGGGAAAGGTGGGATCACGATTGCAGGTGACGGCAAATTATGATACAGAATCCACCTTCGATTTCCAAAACTTGATAAAATTGGAATTTACACCTACCGAGGATGACATCATCCAAAAGATAGAAGTGGGTAATGTAAGCATGCCTTTGAATAGTTCTTTGATTTCTGGGGCGCAAAGTCTATTCGGAGTGAAAACCGAGCTCAAATTCGGGAAAACCAGAATAACGGGAGTGTTTTCCGAACAAAAATCGGACACCAGATCGGTTGTGGCACAAGGAGGTGGTACACTGGACGAATTTGATTTCTTCATTAGGGACTATGATGAGAATAGACACTTTTTCTTGGCACAATATTTTAGACAAAACTATGATCAAGCCTTGGAAAACTATCCATTCATAAATACGAACATTCAAATAACAAGAGCGGAAGTCTGGGTCACGAATAGAAGCAATCGTACTGAAAATGTAAGAAACATCGTTGCATTGCAAGATTTGGGAGAATCCGAGATTATTGGGAATGCAGGTGTACAAGCAACTGCTGGACCAGGAGCTTTTCCAGACAATGGAAATAACAGGTTGGACCCAACGAACATAGGTGGGCCAGGATCCCAAATAACTGAAGCCATCCGGGATGTGGCAACTGTGGAGCAAGGCATATTGATTTCAGGTTTCAATGAAGGATTTGATTATGCCAAATTGGAGAATTCCAGAAAATTGACCGAAGGACAAGAGTATCAGCTGAACACGCAGTTGGGATATATTTCGTTGAACCAGCGTTTAAACAATGATGAGGTTTTGGCTGTAGCCTTTCAATTTACAGTAGGAGGGCAAGTATACCAGGTAGGGGAGTTTGCAAATGATGGCATCAGTGCTACAGATGTGGACACCAATACAAGTGGTGAGGTAACAAGTGTAACAAACAACAACTTGATCCTTAAACTTCTTAAGAGCAGCATAACAAGTGTCTCTCAACCGATTTGGGACTTGATGATGAAAAACATCTATGACACTGGAGCATATCAATTGAGTCAAGAGGATTTTAAACTGAATATCTTCTATAACGAAGCCGCTCCTTTAAACTACATAACAGCAGTAGAAGGGACACCTTTTGGAACTGATTTCAATGGTGAGCCGATAGAAGAAACAACCTTGTTGAGGTTGTTCAATTTGGATAGGTTGAACTTTAACAACGATCCACAGGCCAATGGGGATGGGTTCTTTGATTTTGTGCCTGGCATAACGGTAATACCACAGAACGGAAAAATAGTATTCACCAAGGTGGAACCTTTCGGGCGTTATCTATTTGATGTATTGGACAATGACAACAACCCTGCAAATAACGACGTCGACTATGAAGCAGACACGTATGCCAACGTCAATCAAGAAAAATACGTTTACGACTTATTGTACAAAGCCACGAAGACAGCTGCTTTGGATGAAATAGAAAAGAACAAGTTCCAGATAAAGGGACGCTACAAATCTTCAGGAGGTGATGGTATTCCCATTGGAGGATTCAACGTGCCAAGAGGATCCGTAAAAGTTACGGCAGGAGGACGTGTACTGGTTGAAGGTGTAGATTATACCGTGAATTACCAATTGGGGCGAGTACAAATATTGGATGAAGCATTGAAGGCGTCCAACACCCCAATAGAGGTGACGACGGAAAACAATTCCATCTTTGGCCAGCAAACAAAACGATTTACTGGATTGAACGTAGAGCATCAATTCAATGAGAATTTTGTTTTGGGAGCAACATACATCAACTTGAATGAGAGGCCTATAACCCAAAAAGCCAATTATAACAGTGAACCCATAAACAACACGATATTGGGCTTCAATGGAAATTATTCGACCGAAGTGCCGTTTTTCACGCGTTTGGCGAACAAATTGCCAAACATAGATACGGATGCACCATCCAATCTTTCGGTTCGAGGAGAATTTGCATATTTGTTGCCTGGAGCTCCCAAAGGAACGGATTTCAATGGAGAAGCAACAGCTTATGTAGATGATTTCGAAGGCTCGCAAAATGGAGTGGATTTGAAATCGCCCCAAGCATGGTTTCTATCAAGTAGACCAAAGAACTTGGGGAGGATATATACGGACGTTACGGAGTTGGAAGATGACAATGGAATTCAAAATGGTTATGACAGGGCTTTGTTGAACTGGTATACCATAGATCCCATTTTCTACAGCAACCAAAGACCAAGTGGAATAAGTGACGACGACATGTCCAGCATCTACACATCTCGCGTCTTCGTGAATGAGTTGTTTCCACAACAAGACATAGCACAAGGTCAAACGACGGTAATAAATACATTGGACATAGCATACTACCCAGAAGAGAGAGGGCCGTACAACTTCAAACCAGGTTCTGAGGACAATATAAATGACGATCCAATAGATAGTTGGGCAGGAATTACAAGGCAGTTGACGTCTACGGATTTTGAGCAATCCAATGTGGAGTACATCGAGTTTTGGTTGCAAGACCCTTTTCAAGACAATGCGACGAACCCAGGAGGTAAGTTGGTGTTCAATCTAGGTAACATCTCAGAAGATGTATTGAAAGATGGACGAAAACTATATGAAAATGGTTTGCCACAAGACGGAAACATATCTTTGTTGCAAGGAGCATCAAATACCAATGGATGGAACCAACAAACGGTAGTGCCACAAAATCAAGCATTGATTTATGCCTTCGATACGACGGGACAAGAGCGAACAAATCAAGATGTTGGTTATGATGGTTTGGATGATGCTGAAGAAATCGCGATATCCAGCGGATATGGAGCTTTGGCTGATCCGTCAAACGATAATTACCAATACTACATAAGCGCGGAAGGCAATGTCTTGGAGCGTTATAAGAAGTACAATAACTTGGAAGGGAATTCTCCAGATGCATTTAGCGATACCAATAGAGGATCCACTACACAGCCAGATGTGGAGGATATTAATCGTGACAATACGATGAATACCATTGACAGTTATTATGAATATGAATTGGAAATTACGCGTCAAAACCTTCCTTTGAACGATTTGAGTGAAATTACGAGCACAAACCCAATAGGGAGTTTTATAAGGGATTTGAAAATAAGACCAAGGGCATTGGCAAACGGAACAACGGAGCAAATTCGTTGGTATCAATTCAGAGTCCCGGTTCAAGGAGATCATGTGGAAGCGGTCAATGGTATCACCGATTTGCGTTCCATCCGTTTTGCCCGTATGTACTTGAAGGAGTTTTCAGAGAGTACGATCTTCCGTTTTGGTACTTTGGATCTAGTGCGTAGTGATTGGAGACGTTATACATTGGCACTGGATGATGAAACAGGGGCGGCGGCAGATGATCCGTTGACAGAGTTTTCCGTAGGGGCGGTAAGTACATTGGAAAATGACGGAAGTTACCAATCACCTCCAGGAGTAGAGCCTGAACAATTAAACAACAACAACACGATCATAAGGCAAAACGAACAAGCCCTTGTCGTGAACGTGTGTAATCTGGAACCAAAGGATTCTAGGGCGGTTTATAAAAACATAAGTGTGGATATGCGACAGTACAAACGATTGCGTATGTTCATGCACGCAGAAGAAGGAGATACGCCAGGACTTTCGGATGGTGATTTAATTGGGTTTATTAGGATGGGTAACGATTTAACCCAAAATTACTATCAAATAGAAATTCCTCTACAAGTATCACAGGGAACATCTAGAGAAGCATTGTGGCCAACAGCCAATGAGATTGATTTGAAATTGGAATTGTTGCAACAAATAAAGTCCTTGGGTATTAGCAATGGAACCTTGACGGATTTGGATCCTACCTTTTACGATGTAATAGGAGGAGAGGTAGTGCCAATAACAGGGGATGAGTTTTCAAATTATCAAGTGGGGCAACAACGTCTAGCCATAAAGGGAAATCCAAATTTCGGAGACATCAGAACATTGATGGTTGGTGTTAAGAATTCCAGAGGTTTCGATACTTGTGGAGAAATCTGGTATAACGAACTGCGTTTGTCCGAAATGGACAATGAAGGCGGTTGGGCTGCAATTTTGAATGTCGACACCAATTTTGCGGATTTCGCGAATGTAAGTGCAACAGGAAGAATGAGCACGGCTGGTTTTGGATCTGTAGATCAAGGACCAAATGAAAGAAGTAGGGAAGACGTAAAGCAATACGATGTCGTTACCAACATAAACGTAGGGCAATTGCTGCCAAAGAAATGGGGGCTTCAAATACCGTTCAACTATGGGCAGTCAGAAGAGTTGATTACACCCAAGTACGATCAACAATACGAGGATTTGGAATTGCAAACCCGTTTGGATGCAACCGAAGACAGTGCGGAACGTAAAAGGATAAAAGAGAATTCCGAAGATTACACCAGACGAAAAAGCATCAACTTCATCGGGGTGAAGAAGGCACGGACAGGAGAGTCCAAACCTCGCTTCTATGATGTGGAGAATTTGACTATGAACTATTCCTACAACAAGGTAGAACATCGTGATTTCGAAATAGAACGTTCCATAGACAAGCAGGTAAGGGCAGGTGTCAATTATGCATATAACTTTCAACCCAAGGTCATAGAGCCTTTCAAGAAAAACGATTCACTCTTCACAGGTAAGTATTGGAAACTGTTAAAGGAGTTCAATCTTAATTTGATGCCAGCAAGCTTCTCCGTCAATACGGATTTGAACAGGCAGTTCAATAGGCAACGTTTCAGAGATGTCGAATTGGGAGGAGACAACATAGGCTTGGAGGAGTTGTTTAGAAGAAACTATACGTTCGATTTTCAATACAACGTAAATTGGAATTTGACGAATGCATTGTCATTCAATTTCTCGGCAGCAAACAACAACATCGTCAGAAATTATTTCAAAGACAACATCATCAATGGAGAACAAGATCCATCATTGGATGTCTGGGATGGTTTCTTCGATTTTGGTGATCCAAATAGACAATACCAGCAATTGGGGATTAATTATGAAATTCCTCTAAGCAAGATTCCAACATTGAGCTTCTTGAAGGCCACATATTCCTATACAGGAGAATTTCAATGGCAAAAAGGATCGGATCTGTTTGGAAATCTAGTAGCAGACGATGGTATAACTTACGATTTGGGGAACTCGATTTCCAATGGAAATACACACAATATAAATTCGACTTTGGATATGAACAAGTTGTATAAGTATATTGGGTTGACAAAGAAAGGAGGGAGAAGGAATTCCAACAAGGTGAGTAGATCCAATCCAGGAAGGCCAACTGAAGGGAAAGATGATAAAAAGGATACGAAAGATACGAAAGATACGAAAGATACGAAAGGGACAAAACCAGTAGCAAAGAACAAAAAAGGGGTTGGAACCAAAATTGCAAATGTAGGAATAGACATATTGACTAGCATAAAACGCATTCAAGTAAACTATTCGGAAACCAATGGTAGCTTTTTGCCTGGCTATTTGCAAACACCAGGTTTCATAGGAACCTTTAAGCCAACTACGGGGTATACGTTCGGTAGCCAGAGGGATGTTAGGGATTTGGCAGCCAGAAATGGATGGTTGACCGTCTTTCCGGATTTCAATCAACAGTACACACAGAACCAAACCAAGCAATTGGACGTTTCTGCAAATATGGAGCCGATCAAGGATTTGAAGATCGATTTCGTAGGATTTAGAACCTATGCACAAAATTATACGGAAAACTACAAGGTGGAAGATGGAACCTATAGGTCTTTGACACCAAATACATTCGGAAACTTTAGCATTTCGACATTTACTCTTCCTACTGCTTTTGGGAAAAGTGACGAAATAAGCTCCGCTGCCTTTGACGATTTCAGAACGAATAGATTGGTCATAGCAAGACGTTTGGCCCAAGAAGCTGGAGCCAATGTGAATGATGTTGATGCAGAAGGTTATCCAAGAGGGTTCGGCAAGACAAGCCAAGCGGTATTGTTGCCAGCATTCGTAAGTGCCTATTCGGGACAAAAGGCTAACAAGACAAAATTGGGAGCATTGCGAGACATACCAATTCCAAACTGGGATTTGAAATATACAGGGTTAATGAAACTCAAATGGTTTAAGAAACGTTTTAAACGTTTTTCCATAACTCACGGATACCGATCGAGCTATACCATAAATCAATTCAGAACCAATTTGGATTACAATGGAATTGATTATGCCTTGGATTACGATTCGCAACCAGCAGACGATTTGGATCAAGCAGGGAACTTTAAAAACGAAAACCTATATAGCAATGTGAACCTGACGGAAATGTTCAGTCCATTGGTGAAGTTGGATTTTGAAATGAAGAACTCTGTCAAGATCTTGACAGAGATTAGAAAGGATAGATTGCTTTCATTGAGTTTTGACAATAATTTGCTTACAGAGGTACAAGGAAAGGAATTGATTGTAGGTTTGGGATACAAGTTCAAAGATGTAAGGATAAAATCGAAACTGGCTGGACCTAGAAAGAGAATTGTCAGTGATCTAAACATGGAGGCGGACATTTCGGTGAGAGACAACAAGACGATCATAAGATATCTGGACTTGGAAAACAACCAAATAACCAATGGACAGACGATTTGGACATTGAAATACAAGGCAGATTATGCGTTCAGTAAGAATTTGACTGGGATCTTCTATTTCGATTATACGTTTTCCGAATATGCAATATCTACTGCATTCCCACAAACCACGATACGTTCGGGACTTACATTGCGATATAATTTTGGTAATTGATACTTATGCGAATTCCTGTTTGATTTAACAGTTCTATTAGATATATTTGTAAAAATTTTTTAAAAAACAACAATGAATATTCCAGCAGAATTAAAATACACCAAAGACCACGAGTGGGTTAAGATAGAAGGAGATACGGTAACCGTAGGGATTACGGATTTCGCACAAAGTGAATTGGGAGACATCGTCTATGTAGAAGTAGAAACGGTTGATGAAACCTTGGAGATAGAAGAGGTTTTCGGTACGGTAGAAGCAGTGAAGACTGTTTCTGATTTATTTATCCCAGTATCTGGGGAGATTATTGAATTTAACGAGGTTTTGGAAGATGAACCTGAAAAAGTAAATAGTGACCCCTATGGAGAAGGATGGATGGTGAAAATAAAATGTTCTGACGTTTCAGAGTTGGAAAACCTTTTATCTGCAGACGATTACAAAGCACTAGTTGGTGCTTAAAAAGCATACACTACTTTTAAGTGTGATATATAGTATGGCTCTTGTGGCACTAAGCTTACTCAAGGTAAGTGATGTGACGCAAGAGTTTCCTAGTAATAGCGACAAGCTTTTTCACGCTATGGCATACGCGATTTTCACAATAAGTTGGTTTTTTGCGTTTCATTGCAATGTGAAATTAAAAAAAATCAAGGCTGTGACGTATGCAGCTTTACTTTCCGTAACCTTTGGTATGCTTATGGAAATACTACAAGGGATCATGACGAGAAACAGGGAGGCAGACCTTAATGACGTTATAGCCAATGCGATAGGAACGATTATTGCAGTAATAGTGATAACGACTCTTAAAAGAGGTGTTAAAAATGAACAATAGCTTGTTTATTTAGCAAATAAATAGTTATTTTAGCAATCAGAGTTTAAACAAATTTTAATTTATGGAACTTAAGAAAAATCCAAAAGCTAACGTAGGACGTAATAGCGCTTTGTATTTTGCAGTTGGTTTGGCATTAATGTTGTTTTTGACAAATTATGCGATCAACTTCAAAACTTACGATGATAGAATTGTGCAGGAAGCTGCCTACGATGGTGATGAAGAATTGGAGGAGGAAATACCGATTACAAATCAAGCACCACCACCGCCACCGCCACCGCCACCGCCACCAGCACCTGAAGTTATAGAAGTTGTGGAAGATGAAGAAGAAGTAGAAGAAACCGTGTTGGAATCTACTGAGACTACTCAAGAAGAGGAAATCGTGGAGATTGAAGAAGTAGAGGTTGAAGAAGTAGAGGAGGATATCGAAGTTGCCTTTGCCGTAATCGAAAATGTTCCTGTATTCCCTGGATGCGAGTCTGGAAACAATGAGGCCAAGAAAAAATGTATGAATGACAAGATAAAGAAATTTGTCACTAAGAAATTCAACGTTGATCTAGCACAGGATTTAGGATTGGCACCAGGAAACAAAAAAATTAGTGTATTTTTCAAGATAGACAAGAATGGAGACATCGTAGACGTAAAAGCAAGAGCTCCACACCCAAAATTGGAAAAGGAAGCACAGCGTATAGTTAACTTGCTTCCTAAGATGAAGCCAGGAATGCAAAGGGGGAAAGCAGTAAGGGTACCTTATTACTTACCGATTAAATTCCAAGTACAGGACTAGGTAAAACACTATGTGTCAGTATAATTTAAAATCCCGTTACAAATTTGTAACGGGATTTCTTGTTTTGGTATGCTTATTGTGAATTTGTCATAATATTAACATGTAAACTTTAATTATTATGAAACAATCTAACGAAAG
This sequence comes from Bizionia sp., assembly GCA_020631395.1. Classification (GTDB taxonomy): domain Bacteria; phylum Bacteroidota; class Bacteroidia; order Flavobacteriales; family Flavobacteriaceae; genus JAHDHI01. Next base: position 22,288 of record JAHDHI010000055.1, on the reverse strand, counting down.
CCGCAGAGTCGTTCGCCAAAACGATCAAACTGTGCAAAAATCACAAAAGCATGATGCAAATTTACGAAAAAACTCGACGCTATACTTTCAAGTAGGCTTAATTATGTGTTTGTTGGCTAGCTACACGGCTTTGGAGATGACCTTTGCCACTACTGTTGAAAATTATGTGACTATGAAGGTTGACGACTTTGAAGACGTAGAATACGTCATGGATGAATTTGAAATCTATGAAGAGCCGAAAAAGAGAGAGCCAGTAGCGGAAAAAAAAAAATCTAAGCTCATCACTGATGAGATAGAAATAGATGAAAAAGAGACCAAGGAAGTAGAAAAGGAACTGGATTTGGTGACGGAGGTAGCACCACCAGAAAAAAAGCAAGTCCTTTCGGAAGATGCTAAAATCTTGGACATTGTACAGCCAGAAGAAGTGCCTACAACCATCATGGCTGTTCAAAAAGTACCGATCTATCCTGGTTGTGAAAAATCGAAAAACAACGACGAGCGTAGAAAATGCATGTCCAGCAAATTGAGTAAGCTAATAAGCAAGAAATTCGATTCGGATCTTGGAGCAGAATTAGGCTTGAGCGGCAAGCAGAAAATCTATGTGTCCTTCAAGATCAATAAGCAAGGAGAAGTCGTAATACTCAAAACGAGAGGGCCTCATAAAAAATTGGAGAGGGAGGCAAACAGAGTAGTAGGTAAGATACCAGTTATGAAACCAGGTAAAAACAATGACAAACCGGTAGAGGTATTGTACAATTTACCAATAACGCTTAATGTTCAAGATTAAATAATTTTTTCCGTAAAAGCTTTGAAAGCCGTTGTCAATTGTATTGACAACGGCTTTTTAAGATTTCATCATTGTCAAAAAAAGAGTATCTTTCGACATAATTTCAAATCACATTTCATCATTATGAGGTATTGCATTTTAGTTGTGTTACTCTGCTTTCAATTTTTGGCCTATGGGCAAGAGGCATTCTATGATAAGCCTCCCGTTTTTGAAGGTTGCAAAACAGAGGCTATTGCAAATCTTCAACATTGTTTTGACAACAAAGTGTTCAATCTGTTGTTTCAAGGCTTCAAGGTTCCGGAAATAGTTTCGAAGGAGAATTACAAAGGAGACGTTGTAATTCTTTTCGAGGTCAATAAAGAAGGTGAATTCAGGGTGATGTACGTAGATGCCGTCTATGGTAAATTGAAAGAAGAAGCCATCCGTGTCTTCAATGACTTTCCAAAGGTAGAGCCTGCAACATATAACGGCAAACCGACGTTCAAACAATATTCGATAGCGCTGAAAATTCCATTGGAAGATCAAACGGTGTCAACTAAAGATCTGTCAAATGAAAAGACGATAGAGGATGAGTTGACGGCACTTGAAAAAAGTGCTAAGTCGGAATTCGATGACATAAAGTCCTCTGCAGTGCCTTATGGAAACAAAGCCTTCACAAGTCAATTGAACATACCATTTACTCACGGAGATTATTCGAAGTTTGATCGAGCTACGAACTTGGTGGGGACGAATAGTCATACAGGAGCAAAGCCTTTCATTTACGAAGAAATATCCAAATATCATGATTTCGAGTTGGAAAAGGAAGCATTGAAGAAAGAAGGGAGTTCTTGGGGAGCTAAAAAGTTATGGAATGAACATTTGGTACAATTGCAAGGTAAAGACTATTGGTTTACCATAGATCCTGTTTTCGATTTGCAGGCAGGAAAGGATACCGATGCCGATTTCAATTCCACATTCAACAATACGAGAGGTGTGTATATTCAAGGAGGCTTGGGAAAGAAGTTTAACTTTTCGGCATCTATTTATGAAAGCCAAGGACGTTTTGCACAATATTACAATCAATATGCAGAAAGGCTAAAGGCATTTGGTCCAGATCCAGCAATAATACCTGGAAGGGGAATCGCGAAACGATTCAAGGATGATGCATACGATTATCCGGTTGCCGAAGCTTACTTGTCGTATACTCCGGCAAAATTCATCAATATTCAATTTGGACACGGAAAGAACTTCATAGGAGAAGGGTATCGTTCTTTGTTGCAAAGCGATGTGGCAAGTCCGTATCCTTTTTTTAAGTTGAATACGAAGTTTTGGAAAATTAAGTACACCAACACATGGTCTTGGTTGAGGGATGTGAGGCCAGAAGTGACCGAAGATGGAGCGTTTTTAACCAAATACATTGCAAATCATTACCTAAGTTGGAATGTGAGCAAACGGTTGAACATCGGTTTGTTTGAATCTGTCATATGGACAAATTCCAACGATCGCGGTTTTGATGTTAATTATTTGAATCCAATAATATTTTACAGAGCCATTGAATTTGAAACGGGACAAGATGCTGGAAATGCAATTTTGGGAGCTTCGGCAAAATACAAATGGAGCGATGATGTCAACTTTTATGGACAGTTCATTTTGGATGAGTTCTCTTTGGACGATATAAAAGGTGGGGAGAAAAGCTGGAAAAACAAATATGGCTATCAGTTGGGAGTCAAGCATTACAATGCATTCAAGGTGAAAGACTTGATGTTGCAAATGGAATACAATCAAGTCAGGCCTTATACATATTCACATAATACGGTTGCATTGAACTATGGACACAACAACCAACCATTTGCACACCTTTGGGGGGCAAATTTCAAGGAACTGGTACTCATAGGGCGTTACCATTATAAACGTTGGTTTGGAGAGGCTAAGCTTGTTGCAGGATTAAGAGGCTTCGATTTTAATGACGGTACGGACGACTCTAGCTATGGAGGGGATATATATAGAAATTACAACGATAGGGCTTTTGACAGTGGAGTGGAAATAGGACAAGGAATAAAAACCAAGACGATTAATGCAAGCATTCAAGGAGGATATCTGATAAATACGGCCTCGAACCTGAAGATCTTCGCAGACATCAGTTATAGAAACTTCAATCCGGAAGCTGAGACAGCCTCGGTTTTGAACAACAGCACGGTATGGATTAATTTTGGTATAAGAACGGACTTGTTCAATTGGTATTTCGACTTGTAATCCAGATTTGCAATTTACTTTTATTTACCATTGGTCAATATAGTTTTATAAAGTATCTTTGCACTCGCAATAAAACGCTTTCAATGAAGCGATAAAGCAAAGGACTTTGAGTACTACAACGACGACACCGGTAAAACACTCTTTAATTTCGGATTTTAAGGAAATCACGAAAATGCGTTTGGCATTGAGTGTTGTGTTTTCTTCAATAGCAGGATATCTACTAGGCGTAAATACAGTTGATTATAAAATTTTGGCGTTATTGGCCTTGGGAGGTTATTTCATGGTTGGAGCATCCAATGCATTCAATCAAATCATAGAAAAGGATTTGGATGCCTTGATGAATCGTACGAAGAACAGACCAATTCCAGGAGGACGAATGTCTGTGAATGCGGCTTTTGCAATAGCCAGCGTTTTCACGGTTTTGGGAATAGCGATACTATATGTGATAAACCCGCAGACGGCAATGTTTGGTGCAATTTCCATTTTCCTGTATACTTGCGTGTATACGCCTTTGAAGACGAAAACGCCATTGGCGGTATTCGTTGGGGCTATTCCAGGAGCCATTCCATTCATGTTGGGATGGGTTGCAGCAACAGACGATTTTGGAATTGAGCCAGGAACGTTGTTCGCATTGCAGTTCTTTTGGCAGTTTCCCCATTTTTGGGCCATAGGTTGGTTTCTGTTCGAAGATTATAGAAAAGGAGGTTTCTTCATGTTGCCAACAGGTAAACAAGACAAGGGCACTGCTGTGCAAACCATAATATACACCGTTTGGACCATATTGGTTTCCATAGTACCGGTTCTGGGTATTACAGGAGAGTTGAAACTCTCGGTGATAGCAACGATCATAGTATTCTTGTTGGGGCTGTTTATGTTGTATTATGCCATTCGACTATTTAAAGAAATGACGGAAAAAGCAGCAAAGCAATTAATGTTGGCTAGCGTATCGTACATAACCTTGATTCAGATCGTGTACGTTATTGATAAATTTATTAGATGATTATGGACTTGACACAAGGTACATTAGAAGAAAAGAACAACAGGGCAAAGAAAATGATGCTATGGTTTGGAATCATATCACTTATTATGTCTTTTGCAGGATTGACAAGTGCAGTGATTGTGAGTAGCTCAAGACCAGATTGGTCCAAAGATTTGACTTTGCCAACTATATTCATGGTAAGCGTCATTGTCATTGTCTTGAGTAGCATTACTTTTATTTTGGCAAAGCGATCACTTAAAAATGGAAAAAGGGAAATGACCACTGCTTTTCTCTTGGTCACGTTGGGACTTGGAATAGCATTCATCTACATCCAATTCTTAGGCTTTGGACAGTTGATAGATTTGGGGTACTACCTGACGGGACCAACGAGTGATCCCAAGGCCTCATTTATCTTTTTGATCGCTTTTGTACACATACTGCACGTTGCAGTAGGCCTAATCTGTCTGTTGGTCGTAATTTATAATCATTTTAAACAAAAGTATACTGCAAGCAATATGCTAGGCTTTGAATTGGCTGGAACCTTTTGGCACTTTATAGATATACTTTGGGTCTATCTGTTTTTGTTTTTATATTTTTTCATGTAAGTTTTGACTTCTTTTTTTATGGAGTTAAAGGCCATTGTCAGAAACATTTCACGGACTATTTAAAAATTAGTCAAACGATGTTTTTTTAGATAGATAAAATGATTATTTTTGTGCCACTTTTAATAACTAATTAGATTATATGAATACTACAGTTGAAAATACTGGAACAGAAGGTAAAACTTGGGGAGGGGGAAATGAACCTCTAAAGGCGAGTTATGGTAAAATGATGATGTGGTTTTTTATCGTATCGGATGCTTTGACATTCTCAGGTTTCTTGGCCGCTTATGGATTTTCTAGGTTTAAATTTATCGATTCTTGGCCAATAGCCGACGAGGTGTTTACGCACGTTCCGTTTTTTCATGGAAATTATCCAATGATATATGTCGCTTTTATGACATTCATATTGATTATGTCTTCTGTAACGATGGTATTGGCGGTAGACGCTGGTCACCATATGAAGAAGAAGGCGGTGACTTGGTACATGTTCTTGACTGTGATAGGCGGTCTTATATTCGTAGGCTCTCAGGCTTGGGAGTGGGGGACATTCATCAAAGGAGATTTTGGAGCTGTACAAACCAAAGGAGGAAACATATTGCAGTTTGGAGAATATGTAGATGTCGATGGAGAGCAAAAATTTAAACGTGTAGCTGTAGCAGATTTTGCAAAGGCTTCGCCTACGGAAAGAGTGCAACACGAAAGAAAGAATGGATTGTGGTTTGTTTCGGAGGGAACTTTGCCAGAATTCACGGTAGATGAGATATATGCAGGTTTGGAATCTCACAGCAATGTCTATGTGAGAAATCAAATTATAAATGAAAAAGGAGAGAAGACGGTATTGACAAGAGAAGAAGGACTTAAGCAAATAAAAGAAAATGGGAAGTTGTATGTGAAAGGAGCAAACCTTCACGTAAATGAATATGGATCGCCTTTGTTTGCAGATTTCTTTTTCTTCATAACTGGGTTTCATGGATTTCACGTATTCTCAGGAGTGGTTATCAACATCATTATTTTCTTCAATGTCATATTGGGAACTTATGAAAAGCGTAGAAGTTACGAAATGGTGGAGAAAGTTGGACTGTACTGGCACTTTGTCGATTTGGTATGGGTATTTGTATTCACATTCTTCTACCTGGTATAATTTCATAGATAAGATAATAAGTCCAATTTAAAGGAATTAAAAATACAAGATTAAAAAAATGGCACACGAACATAAATTAGCAATATTTCAAGGTTTAATCAAGTTTAAATCGAATACTCAGAAGATCTGGGGAGTTTTAATTTTCTTAAGTATAATTACTGCCATAGAAGTAGTATTGGGTATATACAAGCCAGAATCGTTGATGACTCAAGTTTTGGGAATGAAAGGACTTAATTGGATATTCATCATACTAACGATAGTAAAGGCATATTACATTACTTGGGATTTTATGCATATGCGTGACGAAACCAAAAGTTTGAGACGTATGGTTGTTTGGACTGCAATATTCCTAATTTGTTACCTTGTATTCATCTTGTTGCAAGAAGGAGGTTACATAGAAAGCGTATATACCAATGGATATGTCAAAAAAGATTTTTAGACACTGGATGATTAGGTGTTAAACATAAAGAAAAGGTGGTTTATTTAAACCACCTTTTTTATTTTTGCAATGTTATAAAGAATAGACTCCAATGAGTACAAAGTCAACAAAAAAATATATAGTCCTAGGGATATTGTTCTTCCTCCCTGTTGCCTTTTTATTAATGCTTCTTCCTTCAGAAAACAATTATACTCCTTTGGAGGTGGTAAAGGAAAAAGTACTGGATATAGAAAATTTGCCCTCCAATGAAGATAAGGAAATTGTCTTGAAGGGACACATAACTGTTCTAGGTTTCTTGGGAAGCAATCCAGAGGCGAAAATCAAAGAAAGTTCCAATTTGAAGGAACTCATTTACGACAAGTTCAAGGGATTCAAGAAGTTTCAAGTTGTAATGCTTGTGCCGCAAGAAGCAAAAGTGGAAGCAGAACGATTGAAATTGGAATTGACAAAATACAAGCCATTGGAATTTTGGCATTTCGTCTATGCAAGTGAAAGTGACATAAATCGCCTGTTCAAGAGTCTAAGAACGAGTTTGCGTTTGGATGGTACTTATGGTGCCAATAGCGTTTTCATAATAGACAAGAATTTGAACCAGCGAGGAAGGTTGGATGATAGAACAAAGAAGGAAAAGGAAAAGAACGCGCCAATCTACCCTTTGACGGCATATGACTGCTCCGAAGTATCAATATTGAAGAACAAGATGGGAGCTGACGACATGAGAGTGTTGTTTACAGAGTATAGGGAGAAACGTAAAGGGGATTTCAATTCAACCTCCAGAAGGGCTGACGATATAAAACCAACAAACGAATCCGATGAAAAAGAATAATTACTCATACATAGGCATAGCATTCATTATTTTGTTATTTGGGATTATCTTTATTCCAAAGATAGTAAACAGGGTTAAAAACAATGACATCAGTAGAAGTGAGCGAATGAGTACTGGTCAGGACAACAATTTTTCCAATGATGAAGCTTTGTCTTTCATAGAGATCAATGGAAAGAAAAAAAGAGTGCCAGACTTCAGCTTTACGAATCAATATGGCAAAATCATAACACAAGATGATTATAAAGGGAAGGTCTATGTCGTGGAGTTTTTCTTTACGAGTTGTCCAACCATCTGCCCGAGAATGAATAGGAACCTAATAGAGGTTCAAAACGCATTTAAAGGAAAAGACGATTTTGGTATTGCATCTTTCACAATAACTCCAGAAATTGATACGCCAGAAGTTTTGAAGGACTATGCGACACGATATGGTGTGACGAATCCGAATTGGAATTTGATGACGGGAGAAGAAAAGGACATATATGATCTGGCTAATGTAGGTTTTAACATATTTGTAGGGCGCAATACTGAAGTAGAAGCTGGTTTCGAACACTCAGGTGATTTTGCATTGATTGACAAAAACGGATTCATCCGCTCAAGGTCGGATAATTTTGGGAATCCCAAAATATTTTATAAAGGGGTGATAAGTGTAGAAGAGAAAATGGATGAGGATGGTAATGAAGAAGAGATTTCAATGTTGAAGGAAGACATAAAAAAGCTGTTGAACGAATAAGCGAAACCATAAGGTTTTGTATTTTAAAAGCAAAAAGAACCAATGAGCAATCCAGAAAACATACAAAACGAAAAAAAATACAACAAATGGATAGTCGCCTTATCCGTGATAATCCCTTTGGCCGTAGCAGCTTTGTTTGGTGTAAATCTTCGTGAATTGGGTTTCGATGTAAAGCCATTGAGCTTTTTGCCCCCAATCTATGCGACAATAAATGGTGCGACGGCTATCGTTTTGATAATTGCGTTCTTGGCAATCAAAAAAAAGAACATGAAATTGCATGAACGTCTAATGAAGTTTGCCATTAGCCTGTCCGTGGCTTTTTTGTTGATGTACATCGCATATCATATGACAAGTGATTCCACCAAGTTTGGAGGAGAAGGAGCCGTAAAGTATGTGTATTATTTTATTTTGTTGACACATATAGTATTGTCTGTGGCTGTTATACCATTTGTTTTGATAACCTATGTGAGAGCCATAACCCAAAACTTTGAGCGCCATAAGAAAATAGCCAGGATAACGTTTCCTTTGTGGTTGTATGTTGCAATAACGGGAGTCGTAGTCTATATTATGATTTCACCATATTATATTTAAAAGTGAATAAAGTAACGATTATATTGATAATATTGCTTTTCAGTGCGTTGCCAATCGAGGCGCAATGTGCCATGTGCCGTGCCGTTTTGGAAAACGAAGAAGGGCAAGGCGCTGCAAAAGGAATAAACAATGGCATTGTGTATTTGATGTCAATACCATATATTTTGGTTTTCGGTTTGGGATATTATATATATAGACGCTATTTCAAAGCGAAAAATTGAGTTTTAAAAGCCTGCTTGATCACAATTAATGGGACTTTTATTCATTTTAACATATTATTCACACATTTCCTGTAACATTTTTTGTCCTTTGTAGTCTAATTGATATTGTGTTAAGTCACAGCCAATCAAAAAACATCAACTATGCTAAAAATCAAAAAACTTCACAAATCTTACCCTATAGGAGATTCTAGCCTACACGTATTGAAAGGGATAGATCTTTCGGTTGAAAGTGGAGAAATGGTTGCTATTATGGGGTCTTCAGGATCTGGTAAGTCTACATTGCTCAATATTATTGGGATGTTGGATGAAGCTGATGAAGGAGAATACATTTTGGACAATGTGCCAATTAAGAATCTCACGGAAAAAAAAGCTGCAATCTATAGGAATAAGTTTTTGGGATTCATATTTCAATCCTTCAATCTTATCAATTATAAAAATGCTTTGGACAATGTCGCTTTGCCATTGTACTATCAAGGATTAAAACGAAAAGAACGTATTGAAAAAGGACTTTTTCATTTGGAGAAAGTTGGACTAAGGGATTGGGCTACACATTTGCCAAACGAGCTATCTGGAGGTCAGAAACAACGTGTGGCCATAGCAAGGGCATTGGCTGCTAACCCTAAGTTGTTGTTGGCAGATGAGCCAACTGGAGCACTGGATACGAAAACATCATACGAGATAATGGAATTTATTCAATCGCTTAATGATGAAGGAAAGACCATATTGATGGTTACCCACGAAGAGGACATTGCCAATATGTGCAAGCGCATAGTACGTTTAAAAGATGGTGTAATTATGGAAGATTCTTTTGTAGAACAAGTAAGAGCAGAGCAATATGTTTGATAGGGATCTTTGGAGGGAAATATTTCAAAGCATAAACATGAACAGAACCAGGACGTTGTTGTCTGGTTTTACCGTGGCTTTTGCGATTCTTTTGTTTGCCGTTCTTTTCGGTATAGCCAATGGGTTGGGAAATACTTTTGCGGATGCATTTGTAGACGATGCCTCGAATTCCATTTTTGTCATGTCTGGACGAACTACCAAAGCACACAAGGGAATGCAAGCAGGAAGGCGCATTCAATTCAAAAATGAGGATTACGACTACTTGAAGAACGAATTTGGAGACAAGGTACAATACATAACTGCTAGGATCTATAAAAGTGTAAATGCTTCTTTTAGAAATGAGAAGAACACGTACGATGTAAGAGCATGCCATCCAGATCATCAATATCTCGAAAACACATTGATGGCCGAAGGTCGTTTTATAAACCAATCGGATTTGGATAATAAGACAAAAGTGATCGTAATAGGACGTTTGGTAGAGGAAGATCTATTTCTGAAAACGACAGCCTTGGGGAAATACGTGAATTTAAATGGCATTCAATATAAGGTAGTTGGTGTTTTTGAGGATGAAGGAGGGGACAACGAAGAACGTAAGATTTATATGCCAGTCACTACTGCCCAACAAGTATATGGAAGTAATGATTATATAGATCAAATAAATTTGACATACAATCCCAATATGAACCATGATCAAGCCTTGGCATTTGGAAGAACGATTACCAACAAGTTGAAGAACCGTTTTTCGGTCGCTTCAAATGACCAAAGAGCAATCAGAATCCGTAATATGGCAGAAGTAAACAAAGGTGTGGAAACCATGACTTCAGGCTTGGGGATTTTAATCTTGGTTATAGGCTTCGGTACTTTGATAGCAGGTATAGTGGGAATAAGCAACATTATGATTTTCATAGTGAAAGAACGTACAAAGGAAATAGGCATCCGAAAAGCACTGGGTGCTTCACCAAAATCTATCGTATCACTTATTTTGGTAGAATCGGTATTGATAACGACGATCGCAGGATACATGGGATTGTTGGCCGGGACGGGGATTTTGAGTTGGGTGGGGCCTAGTTTGGAAACCTATTTCATTAAAGACCCGAGTGTGAGTACATCTCTTGTAATCGGAGCTACGATTACTTTGATAATAGCAGGAACCATTGCTGGTTATCTACCCGCAAAGAAGGCATCTAGAATTAAACCAATTGTAGCATTAAGAGACGATTAGACTATGAAATTTTTATTTGAAAGAGATACGTGGCAAGAAGTATTTGATAGTTTGAACAAAAACAAACTAAGGTCTGTATTGACAATGGTTGGTGTATGGTGGGGGATATTGCTTCTCATTGGACTTTTAGGATCTGCAAAAGGGATTGAAAACTCATTTAATAGGTTGTTCGGAAGTTTTGCGACAAATAGTGTTTTTGTATGGGGACAGAGTACAAGCAAACCATTCAAAGGATTTCAAGAAGGTAAAAGAGTCCGTCTATCATTGTCAGACGCAAAAAAAGTAGAAGAAAATGTAGATGGAATTGAATTTGTGGTGCCCAGAAATCAAAATGGAGGACAAGTAGTTCGAAATTTTTTATCAGGCAATTTTTCCATAAATGGGGATTACCCACTATTGGATAAGGTACAAAAAAAGAAAATGGCTCGCGGGAGGTTCATTAATCAAAGTGATATGGACGATAGAAGAAAAGTAGCTGTCATTTCTGAAGAGATTTACAAGCAATTGTTTGAAAAAGATGTAAATCCAATAGGTGAATACATTCGAATAAACAGCATTAATTTCAAAGTTGTGGGGATGTTTGAAAATGGAAATGTAAATATGGGGCCTACAAGTGACATCCATATCCCATTTACGACGTTTCAACAAATATACAATCAAGGAGAAGAAATCGGTTGGATGATGATAACTGGTAAGCCAGAGTATGACATCAAGCAAATAGAATTGGATGCCAAACTATTGCTTAAAAACCTGAACAGGATTCACCCGGAAGACAAACGTGCCTTTGGAAGCTTTAATTTGGGTAAGGAATTCGCCAAGATGACTGGTTTTTTGACGGGGATGCAGTTTTTAACTTGGTTTGTGGGAATTGCAACCTTAATAGCAGGAGTATTTGCAATTGGAAACATACTGCTTATCACAGTTAAAGAACGGACAAAGGAAATTGGAGTACGTCGAGCCATAGGAGCAACTCCATTTGAAATTAAAAGGCAAATAATAGTAGAAGCTGTATTTATTACGTTATTAGCAGGTTTTTTCGGAATATTGAGTGGAGGTTGGATTTTGATATTAATAGATAAAACCATAGGACAAGGAGATGATGCATGGATGGTAAACGCATCGGTGTCGATAGGGGTTGTATTCATTGCCTTGGTAATATTAATTTTCTTGGGAACTTTAATAGGACTAATACCAGCATTTAAAGCAACCAGTGTGAAACCAATAGACGCATTACGAGAAGAATAACATCAATCAATATAAACATAGGAAGGGTTGTGGATTTGAAGAATCGATGGCAATTTTTATAACCAACAAAGAAAAACAAGTACAAGAAAATGAAAAAAGCATTTAAAATTATTTTAGGAATAGTATTGTTACTGGCACTAGTGTTCGTACTAAAACATTTTAGTGATTCGAATTCCAAAGCTGTTGTCGATTTTAAGGTAGACGAACCATTTTATACTTCTATCAAGACGAAGACAGTAGCAACTGGAAAACTAAATCCAGAAGAAGAAGTAGAATTGAAGCCTCAAATCTCAGGAATCATAGACAAGATCCTAGTAGAAGAAGGAGACATAGTAAAGAAAGGAGATGTCATCGCTAAGATTAGAGTCGTACCAAATGAGCAAAGTCTTGTTGGAGCCAATGGTCAAATTTCTACAGCAAAGTTGGCGTACAACAATGCAAAGACGGTATATGATAGAAACAAGGCGCTTTTTGACAAAGGAGTGATTTCAAAGCAGGATTTCGAAAACAGTGAGTTGTCTTTGAACCAAGCCAATGAGTCTTTGAGTCAAGCACAAAATAACTACCGAATAATAAAGAGAGGATCGTTGTCTGGAGGTGGTTCGGCAAACACCAACATCATTGCATTGATTCCTGGAACCATTTTGGAAATACCCGTTCGAGAAGGAGATCAGGTAATAGAGAGCAATAATTTCAATGCGGGAACTACGATTGCTACCATAGCCGATATGAGCAAAATGATCTTCGAAGGTAAGGTAGATGAGGCTGAAGTTGGGAAATTAGAAGAAGGAAAAGATATCAAAGTTATATTGGGAGCGATAAACGAAAAGGACTTTCCTGCAAAATTGACATTTGTAGCACCAAAAGGAAAAGAAGAAAATGGGGCAGTTCAATTTACGATCAAGGCAGACGTGACAGTAGAGCCTTCAACAAAGATAAGAGCAGGTTACAGTGCCAATGCAGAAATAGAAATGGAAAGCAAAGACAGTGTTTTGGTGATAAAGGAATCCTTGCTTCAGTTTAATAGAATTACGGAAAAACCGTATATTGAAATTCAAAAAGAAGAAGGGAAGTTTGAAAAGAAAAATGTAGTTTTGGGGCTGTCTGACGGTATAAATGTAGAAATCTTGGAAGAAGGCGTAAAAGAGGGAGATAAAATCAAAGTTTGGAACAAAGCATCAAAAGACAACAATGACGAAGATGAATAATAAGAACATATTAACACTGGCATTAACCATATGCGTTGGTTTTTCTGCCTTGGCACAAGAAAAGGAGTGGACATTGAGAGAATGTGTTAGCCACGCTTTGGAGAATAACATTACTGTAAAGAGAGCTCAAAATACATTACGTATAAACGAACAAGACACAAAAGAAGCAAAAGGGCAGTTTTTACCTTCGATTAGTGGAAATGCAGGACATTCACTTAGCTTGGGTAATACAGAGTTGTTCCCAGGGCAGTTCGTAGATAGGACATCGAATAGTACCAGTTTTAGCGTCGGAGCCAATTATACTATTTTCAATGGCTTCAGAAGAACCAATCTGTACAAGCAATCACTTTTGACAGCTGAGACAAATGATTTGGAATTGAACAGGATCAAAGACGACATATCATTGAATGTGGTGAATTCATATTTGAACATCTTGTTTAACAAGGAACGTTTGGAGACGGCACAAGCACAATATGCATTTACCGAAAAGCAACTGCAACAAGTAAAGGATTTGGTAGAGGCAGGAGTGCAGCCTAGAGCCAACATCTATGATGCAGAAGCAACGCTTAGCAACGATTCACAGAGTGTTACCGTAGCAGAAAACAACTACAACTTGGCATTGTTGACGCTATCTCAATTGTTACAAGTACCTTACGAAGGATTCAAGGTACAAATAATAGAAATAGATAGCCCATCGGCAGCGTTGATGTATAGCGACATAAAACCCATTTTGGAGTATGCCTATGCCAATAGAAGTGAAATCAAGGTTGCAGAAAAAAATATTGAGAACGCAAAATTGGGTACAGAAGTTTCCAAGGGAGGTTTTTTGCCTACGGCATCACTTAATTACAATTATGGGTCCAATGCCTTTTTTACAAACTTGAGTAGTAGCGAAGATGCTTTCTTCAATCAACTTAACGATCAAAAGGCACATAGCTTTAGCTTGAATGTCAGCATCCCTATTTTTTCTCAATATAGAAATAAGACGGCAGTTGCAAAATCCAAGATTAGAGAAGAAAATTCCCAGTTGGATTTGGATCAAGCAAAGTTAACATTGGAGTCCAATATACAACGAGCGTTTACAGACGCGCAAGCAGCATTGAAAACGTACGAGGCGGCAACAAAATCTATGGAATCTCAAGAGCTCTCATTTGGCAATGCTCAAGAACGTTACAACATCGGAGCTATGAATGCTTTCGAATTGGAGCAAGCAAGAATACGTTTGATAAATGCAGAGTCTTCATTGATAAATGCTAAATATGATTTCGTGTTCAAGACCAAAGTATTGGACTTTTATTTAGGTAAACCAATTTCAGAATAGTTTGGCATTGATACTTAGCATAGAAACGGCAACGACGAATTGCTCAGTCTCTCTTTCTGAAAAAGGAGAGACTTTGCTTTTAAAGGAAGATTACAATACCAATTACTCGCACGCAGAACGTTTGCATGTTTTCATAGAAGAAACACTCAAAGAAGCAAACATCGAGAGAAGTCAACTTGACGCCATAGCCGTAAGCAAAGGTCCAGGATCCTACACGGGATTGCGAATAGGCGTGTCTGCAGCCAAGGGGTTGTGTTTTGCATTGAGCATCCCTTTAATTTCAATTTCTACGTTGGAAGCTTTGGCGAATCAAGTGAAAGTGGACAATGGACTGATAGTGCCAATGTTGGATGCCAGACGTATGGAAGTATATTCAGCTATCTTTTCTTCGGAATCAAAACCACTCAGAGCAACTGAAGCTCAAATATTGGAGGAGAATTCCTTTGCCGAGCATTTAGCAATCGAAAAAGTATACTTCATTGGAAATGGAGTTGAAAAGACAAAGACCTTGATAAAACATGAAAATGCTTTTTTCATTGAAGGCAAGTTGCCTTCTGCCAATGAGATGGGAGCGTTGGCTTATGAAAAGTTCAAAAAAAACGACATCGAAGATGTCGCTTATTTTGAACCTTATTATTTAAAAGATTTTGTGGCTTTGAAACCCAAACAAAAGAATTAAGCCTCTTTTTGAATTTCGACTGCATGTGGATATGGTATTTCGATTCCAGCTGCATCTAGAGCCTCTTTGCATTGTTCTAATGTGTCAAAGTAGACATCCCAGTAATCGGATACGGAAGCAAATGGCCTTACCGCAAAATTGACGGAACTATCAGCTAATTCCGAAACATTGACCGTAGGAGCTGGATCTTGCAATACTTTTGGATTGCTGGTTAATACATTCATTAATACATTCTTGGTTTGTTTTATGTCTGCATCATAACTAACACCAATCGTTAGGTCAACTCTTAGTTTGCCCTCGGTTGAATAATTTGTGATATTCCCATTGGACAATGTGCCATTTGGTATGATGATCTCTTTGTTTGTTGGAGATATGATTTTCGTAGTGAATATTTCAATTTCCTTTACAACACCTAATTCTCCTTGAGCTTCGATTAAATCACCAATTTTTATAGGTTTGAAAATCATTAGCAAAACACCTCCGGCAAAATTACCCAAAGAGCCCTGTAGAGCCATTCCTATAGCTAAGCCTCCTGCTGCTAAAATAGCGGCAAATGATGTCGTTTCTACTCCTAGCTTGGCTAATATCGCTAAGATCAATAGTATCTTTAAAATCCAACCGATTAGGTTTAACAAGAACTTTTTTAAACTTTCATCATAGTTTTTACTTGACATTAGTTTGTTGGTGGCGTTCATTAGTTTTTTAATGATCCAGGATCCAATAATCCATATTGCAATGGCGCCAAGTATTTTAATGCCATATTCAGATGCAAAATCCAAACCTTTGTCAATCCATTTTTGTGTTTCCATTGTATGTTATATTTTGTTTTGAATAATAAAGTTAAATAACCACTTTTTCTTTAGCTCTATTAGAGTTTAATGATTTGCGATAATCGATGAAATGACTTGTTTTATCGAAGAATGAATTTAAAGGGAATTATGAAGAATAATTGAACATAAAGCTAGTAGAGCAGGAACGGATTGTATGTAAAACAATCTTATTTTTTTTGTTGAATAGGCGCCATAAAGACCAGCAATGCTAACACAAGCTAAGAAAAAAATAGAAAAATTGGTGGCATCAATTACTAAGGAATATATAAGTCCAGCGACTAGGAAACCATTGTACAGGCCTTGGTTTGCAGCAAGTATCTTGGTCTCTTCTGCAAAAGATTTGTCTTTTAACCCAAAAATCTTGATGACTTTTGGTGTGGTCCATAGAAACATCTCCAATACTAAAAAATAAAAATGTTCTAAAGCAACGAAAATGATTAAAATGGAGGTTAGCAATTTCATGGTTATAGGTTTTTTTAATCTTTCAATAATTCAATGGCTTTGTGAACTTCCGAAACAGGAAGTTTGCAAGCATTGTTTACACAAACGTAAATGAAGGTTTCATCCTCTACATAGCGATTCTCCAATAGAGGAAGTTTGTTTTCAGTTTTGCTACCTACAATCAGTTTGTTTGGGATGTAGGATTTGTTTAGTTCCGATACTTTTTCAGAAACCAATTCACCTACAATGGCTACTTCATAGAAAGGCTCGGTGTAATTTAACATTAGATCCAACCAGTTGGAATAGCTGGAGCCATAGTCTTTTATTTCTGGTTTAACGTTGTTGAGCATTGTAGTAGCCGTCTTGTAATAATGTGTGTTGTTGAAAAAATGAGATAATCTAAAAAGATTTTTTGCCATTGTCGAGTTGCTTGCAGGGATCACATTGTCTCTGTACTCCATATTTCTTGACACCAAATCTTTATCTTCATTGGAAGTGAAATAAAACATTTTATGCGTGCTGTCGAAAAAATGATCAAAGGCATAATTGGTTAGATCTCTAGCCGCTTGTAGCCACTTTTCATCCAAGGTGACTTCATAAAGTGAGATGAAAGCATCTATTGTCGTGGCATAATCTTCCAAATAGCCATTTATGGAACTTTTCCCATTTTTGTAATTATGATTTAATCCGCCATCATGCCTTAGTAGGTTGTTCATTATGAAATTAGCGTTCTTTGTTGCTGAAAGTAGGTGTTTTTCTTCTTTTAAGACACGATAAGCATCCGCATAGCCTTTTAACATCAATGCATTCCAAGACGTTAGTGTTTTGTCATCCAAACGTGGGCGTTCTCTTTTTTCTCTCTCGTTTAGTAAGAGCGTTTTCCACTTTTGTTTTTTATCGGACAAGGATTCTAGAGATATGTTATGCTTTT
The DNA here is from genome assembly GCA_020631395.1 of Bizionia sp. Classification (GTDB taxonomy): domain Bacteria; phylum Bacteroidota; class Bacteroidia; order Flavobacteriales; family Flavobacteriaceae; genus JAHDHI01. The sequence continues at coordinate 5,020 of JAHDHI010000055.1, read as the reverse complement.
TTATAAGATCTTGATCAGTTTTTGTTCTAATCAAAACGTAGTTTTTGTTTTCCCAAAAGCCATACCCGTTGACATTGTAATAATCTGCAAACAAATCGAAATCAGAGCCCAGTAGGGACTTTAAGCTTTCTTTTTGCCATACATAAAAAGCGCCTTCTTCCAACTCCCCTTCTGGAGAGCTGCTATCGGCATCCAGCGATGATAAGAAGGCACCGTTGTCAACAGTCAATTCTCGCTCGATAAACGCTAGGGTTTCGGTAACGACATCTTTATAGAGTTCATTTTTGGTGACTAGATAGGCATCTGCATATAGACTAACCAACTGGCCATTGTCATATAGCATTTTTTCAAAATGTGGAATATGCCATTTGTCATCTACGGAATATCTTGAAAACCCCCCTCCAATTTGATCATAGACTCCACCATAGGCCATTTTCGTTAAGGTGGTATTTACAAAGTTTTTTAATGCTTCATCATTTTTTTGATAGGCATAGCGTAATAGGAAATGATAATTGTTTGGCATCATGAACTTGGGAGCGCGATTCATTCCTCCTCTTTTTATGTCAAAATGTTTGGACCAGTTTTCTACCGTTTCTTCTATGAAGGCAGTTTCAAAGATGGGAGCATCGTTATTCAAGGAAACGATGTCCATGGATTTGATGCCTTGTTCTAACTTGTCTGCATATTCATATAACTTGTCTGGATTGTCATTGTACAATTTTGAAATCTTTTTTAAGACATCAATCCATTGGCCTTTGGTGAAATAGGTGCCTCCCCAAATAGGTCTTCCATCCGGCAATGCTATGGCATTTAAAGGCCAACCTCCTTGTCCTGTCATTAATTGCACGGCATTCATATAGACCTGATCTATGTCAGGACGCTCCTCTCTATCTACTTTTATGCTTATGTAGTTGTCATTCATTGTTTTGGCAACTTCTTCGTCTTCAAAACTTTCGTGTTCCATGACATGGCACCAATGACAAGCAGAATAACCTACACTGATGATTATGAGTTTGTTTTCTTTTTTTGCTAAATCTAAAGTTTTGTCATTCCACGCATTCCAATTTACTGGATTGTGTGCATGTTGTAGTAGATAAGGACTAGTTTCATTGATGAGATTGTTGGTGAATTGATGTGTCATTAGGCTTTCATTTTGACCTTTGCAACTTATCAAGAAGATAAAAAGAAGAAGTTTCATAAATTTCATAGGTCAAAGTTAATTAAAATTAGATTGTAAAAAATTAATAAAAAACTCAAAGTTGGAGGTAGGACATTATTGTTTGCGATTGTTATATTAATAAGATAATCGATATCTAATTTGTTAAAATACATGTATTATCGTTATAAGTAGGTCGTTAGTGCTATAAAAAACGAGTAATTATTAGTATAATTGCAATTAGCTTTATGCAAAAAAATATTTAATCCTCTTAAACTATGAAAAACCTTACACTATTTATTGTTTTATTATTTTCTGTTTTTACCTCCCAAGCTCAGGATATCTTGATGCAAAATGGGACTTTTAATCAATGCTCAGGTATTTTGTATGATTCTGGAGGCAGTGCAAGTAATTATGGAAATGATGAAAATTTTGTTTTGACGATCTGCCCAGACAGTGCAGGTCAATTTATTTCATTGAATTTTACGGCATTCAGCACACAAGCGAATAATGACGTCTTGACTATTTATGATGGAGATGACACTACGGCTACAGTTTTGGGGACGTTTTCAGGCGGAGGGGCCGCAAACAATCCTGGAACTATCTCAGCATCGACCAACAGTGCTACAGGATGCTTGACACTTCAATTTGTAAGTGATGCTTCTGCACCTACTACGGGTTGGGCTGCAAACATTTCTTGTATGCAAGCTTGTCAAACCATAACATCATCAATAGATTCTACGACACCAGATGTCAACAATGCCGGTGTCATTGAAATCCCAACAGGATCTAATGTGGTATTTGAAGGGAGTGCAACGTTTTCAGATGATGGAACAGGAGCTACATACAATTGGGTTTTTGGTGATGGAGGAAATGCCAATGGAGAAACGGTAAATAATACTTTTAATACGGCTGGTACATATACGACGACTCTTACGGTGACCGATACAAATCCAACAGGTTGTTCTTCGTCTAGTCAAGTAACGGTTGTGGTTTTGGATCCAATAGTTTCAATAAACAATGCAGCATATCCTGAATCTAGTTTTGGTCCAGAACAACTCATTTCAGATGTTTTGGTGTCAGGAGGATGTTCGGGAGTGGATAATTTTAGTTTTCAAGTCAGTGGAGGAGCGAATGATCTAACAACGAAAAGTTATGGCTATTTTAGAAGAGGAGTAGCTAACTTCCCTTTTAGAGAAGGAATCGTTCTCACAACAGGACGAGCGCATGGTGGAGGTAATACCGTTGCGGTTCCTGCAAATCCAAACCCGAGTTTCAATAATGGACAAGCAGGTGATGCCGATTTGGAAGCAGCATTGGGGCAGACAAACACCAATGATGCTACTTTCATAAAATTCAATTTTGTACCAACGGCCGATAGCATAAGCTTTAACTTTATAATGGCTTCAGAAGAATACGATGGTAATACAGAATGTACTTTTGCAGATAGTTTCGCTTTCCTTCTAAGGGAAGTGGGGACGGTCCCTTATACAAACCTGGCAGTGTTGCCAGATGGTACTCCAGTTAGTGTAACCAACATTAATGGGTCAGCTACCTGTCCAGCCAATGCTGCATTTTTTGAAGGGTATAATTTGCCAGACACGAATTATGGAGGAAGAACGGTTGTGTTGACGGCTTCAGCAAATGTAAACCCCAACGTCACTTATGAAATTAAATTGGTGGTTGCGGATCAAGGAGATTCCATTTGGGATTCTGCGATTTTCTTGGAAGCGGGAAGTTTTAATTTAGGAGGAAATTTGGGAGACGATATTACAATAGCTGCAGGAACTTCTGTATGTGTAGGAACACCTGTTACCTTGGATACGGAAGTAGACCCTTCTGTGACGCATACTTGGTATTATGAAGGAAATGTCATTGCAGGGGAAACTGGACCGTCCATAGACGTTACTCAGACGGGAACCTATTCTGTGGATGTGGAGTTTGCAGCAACATGTGTGTCTAACGATGAAGTTTATGTAGAATTTATTCCTGGTTCCGTAGTAGATGCGGTTAATGATTTGGTTGAATGTAATGATGGTTCAGGGGCTGTAGTGTTTGATTTGACTCAAAATACAAATCCAGCGTTGGGAACTCAAGATCCAGCTATACATAGTGTAAGTTATCACAATACTGCAGCAGATGCGACAAATGGAGTAAATGCTATCGCCAATCCAGCGACTTATACGGGAACCGATGGAGAAATTATTCATATTAGAATAGAAAATGCGGCCACACAAATGTGTTCTGATACAGATACATTTACATTGAGCTTTCTGGATGTTGTTTTAAATCCAGCACCGGATATGGAAGTCTGCGATGACGTTTCAAATGACGGTACTGAACCTTTCGATCTGGAAACGCAAACCGCAGCGATATTGGGAGCGCAGGTAGCTACCGATTTTAACGTGACGTATCACTTGGATTTTGCCAGTGCGGATGCAGGGACGGGAGCATTGACGAGTCCTTATGACAATGGAGCAAACCCTGAACCGATTTTCGTGAGAATAGAAAGTGCAGCTGATTCTGCATGCTATGTGGCTTCCGCTACTGCCGTTTTCAATTTGATAGTGAACCCGAGGGCGGTTGCGACGCAGCCAATGGACATGGTGGTTTGTGACGACCAGTCCAACGATGGCGTTGAAGTCTTCGATCTGACGACACAGCAAGCAACGATATTGGGTGCTCAAAACCCAGCTAACTATACGGTAAGCTACTACGAGAGTCAAGCGGATGCCGATGCTTCGACAAATGCCATAGCGACTCCAACTACATACAGCAACACGGGCTCCCCGCAAACGATCCACGTTAGGGTGGACGACAACGCGAACCCGACCTGCTACGGCTACACGACCTTTGACTTGATTGTAAACCCATCGCCAGTCATTCCAGCACTGGCGGATTATGCAGTTTGTGACAACGATGACGATGGCGATGCGACCAATGGCCTATCCGAATTCGACTTGAGTACGATTGACGCCTTGGCGATCAATGGGCAAGCAGATGTCACGGTTACTTATTACGCAACCTTGGCAGATGCCCAAGCCAATCCACCGGTGAATGCCATAGGGCCAATTTATTTGAATACGACAGCGAACACGCAAACGATATATGTTAGGTTGGAGAACACGACCACGGGATGCGTATCCACTATAGCGCCACTCAACTTGGTGGTGAATCCATTGCCTGTGCCAGTTGCACCGACACCATTGGAAACATGCGACGATGATGTGGATGGCTTCGCAACCTTCGATTTGACGGTGAAGGATGCCGAGATCATAGGAGCACAAACGAACATGAGCGTGACCTATTACGAAACCTTGGCCGATGCTGAGGCAACGCCACCAGTTAATGCGATAGGGCCGGCATACACCAACACGGTTGCGAACTCCCAAGTTGTCATAGCCAGATTGGAAGACGACTTGACAGGTTGCTTTGAAACGGTGGAATTGACATTGATCGTTTATGCCTTACCGGTGATACCAACGATAACGGACTACGAGCAATGCGACGTGAACAACACGGGAGACGAGCAGGAAAGCTTCGATCTCACGACCAAGGATGCAGAGATAGCAAACGGGCAATTGGATGTGGTGGTGAGCTATTACCTTAGTCAGGCGAATGCCTTGAATGGGAATGCCCCATTGGCAAGTCCATACCTTAATGTGACCAACCCCCAGACGATCTACGTGAGAGTGGAGAACACGACCACGGGGTGTGTCAATACAAGCGACTTTGACTTGATCGTGAACCCATTGCCGGTACCTGTGGTACCGACACCATTGGAAGTTTGTGACGATGCGACCCCGGACGGCATAACGTCTATAGACCTTACGATAAAGAACAACGAGATCTCGGGTAACAACC
>JAHDHI010000117.1 GCA_020631395.1 Bizionia sp. | reverse complement strand
ACCTTTTTTATAAATTAGTAGCCTGATGTTGCACTTGTAACTTGAACCTAGGAATAATTGTTTTGCCAATGAAGGTTTTATGCTTTATCAAATGTTTTATATAGTGTGACTATTGCACAACTGTGCTTTTAGGATAAAATTGAAAACCCAACGAAAATGGCTAATAAAAAACGATGACAATCAGTGTTTTATGTGTTTTTTAAATAAGTTAAAGCATAAGGGTTAAAGATCATTTCGAGTTGTGCAAGAACCATCATTGTTGTCAGTAGTTATTTTATTCCCATTTTTATCTATAATAAACTCTTCTCCGCTAATTGTAACACTAGATTTTCCATTTTTAAAAAAACTTGCAGAATTAAATTGAAAATCAATTATTGTTTTGCCATTTCTATTTATGAAACCTTTTTTTCCATTTAGTTGAACTACAGCTAAACCTTCGGAAAAAGGAAATGCATCTTCAAAAATAAAGTCAATAGCAACGTTTTGATCTTTGTCAATATAGCCCCAATTTCCTTGTTGATTATAAATTTTAAACTCGTTTTCAGGATATTTACTTTCTAATGTGTACTTTAAGTTTTTATTTGTTTCCCAAATCACTTTTTTAGGAATAGGTTTTGAATATTCTTTTTCTTTTGCAGGTGAATTTATAATCAAGGAGGGCATTGGTAAATCATTTGATTTATTCAAATATTGTTTTTGTATAAAAGAAAGAACTTTATTTATTGAATTTAAATACTTTTCAAATTTTTGTTCATTTAATTAATAGAGCGTATTCATCACTTCCATCGATTTTTAATGCTAAAATAGAATCGTCTATAAATCCGTGTTTGAATAAATAACTTCCATTTGTCTGGTCAATTAATAAACTATTATTTCCTAAATACTCCCAAATTCCTTTTTCGATTTTGCCGTTTTTTGAAATCAAAAGCTGATTATTTTCTTCACGAAAAATATACACTGTTTTTTGGTTTTCTTCATTTAATAATACCCAATGTTTATTCGTTAAAACTGTAATATTATCTAGTTTCTCGCTATATTTTTGAATTTTAGGAATTAAATCGAGAAAGAAGGTTTTCATATTAGGTTTATATCGTTTTTAATTATTGCCAACAATAGAATAAAGGACATATGTCCTTTATGTCCCATATAAATGCAATTCATTTCAAATATATGAAGATAAAGAGAAAAAGGGCTTCTCAAATGGAAGGAAAATCTCAATATGCCATCTCTTTTGTAAGCAGAGGATTCATACCATTTAAAAAAGGGACTTTTAGTTTCATCAAATCAATGCCATATAACAATCAAAATGGATATTCCTTGCCCAAACTCAAATGATTATGTATTTTTGCAGCCCGAAAAACTATTGTTTTTCGACAAATAAAAGTAATAACAATAGATTCCCGATGTGCCGGGAATGAAAAATAGATTTTTGAATGAGTCCAAAAGGAAAATTGACATTTGACGTTTTAATAGAAATACCAAAAGGAAGTAGAAATAAATACGAGTACGATTTCGAATTGAACAAAATACGTTTCGATCGTATGTTGTTTTCATCTATGATGTATCCTGGAGATTATGGTTTCATACCAGAAACCTTGGCCTTGGATGGAGATCCATTGGATGTTTTGGTCATGGGGACAGAACCTACATTCCCAATGTGTGTCATGGAAGTTAAGCCAATAGGCGTATTCCACATGGCAGACGAAAAAGGACCAGATGAAAAATTGGTGTGCGTACCGGTTTCCGATCCTATTTGGAACAGTTATAACGATCTTGGAGATTTGAATCCACATAGAATCAAGGAAATTACTCACTTCTTCCAAGTTTACAAAGACCTTGAAAAGAAAAAAGTAGACGTAGGTGGTTGGGGAGACGCAAAGGAAGCATACGACATTTTAAATAAATGTGTCGAACGTTACGAAAAGAGCGAGCATAAGACAAAAGGGGATTTTACCATCTAGGAAAACCCTTTGCAGATATAATGGACCCTTCAAAAGCATTCGCCTTTTGAAGGGTTTTTTATTGGCGATATTTTCAGATCATGTAAAAACAACTCACTATATTTGCATTGTGATACAGTCAGCAACATTTTTATTTATTAGTGGAGGGGAGATAGGCGTAGTCCTGCTCATCATACTAATGGTCTTTGGAGCAGATAAGGTGCCAGAGATAGCCCGTGGCCTTGGTAAAGGAATGCGTACATTGAAAGATGCTACTAATGACATTAAAGGCGAAATCACAAAAAGCGTCGAACAACACGGTATAGACACCAGGGTAACCAAAGACGTAAACGAAGAACTGAAAAAGGTGAAAGACGATCTTGAGGATTTCACAGGTTCCGTTAGACGTAAATTCTAGACACAATATTGTCTTTCAAATAGTTGTATTAAATTTAGAGGGAATTATTTTTCAATAAATTTATTATGCTTGCATTGTAAATTTAGGATTATTTAATATCTTGATGCTATTATTAATTAATCATCAAAATATTATGAAAAAAACCTTCGTATCCTTATTATGTTTGCTCGTGTTGTTTTCTTGTTCCAAGGATGAGAACAACGATTTCAAAGAAGCAAGCCAACAAGATCCCTCAACGCCTCTTACCATCGAAGAGATCAATGCAAAAATCGAAGCGCAGTTGAATGCAGGACAAACCTTCGACTGGTCCAACGAAAGCAATCACATGCTTTGGAGTGCCGTATATCATGGCAATAAGATTTTAACCATTGGTTATGGTGAAATGGGAGAGAGTTTTAGCGAAATGCGCACATCGAAACTTGAGACGACAAAAGATGACATCTTGAAGATAATTGAAGCTGGTGAGAATTATGAGCGCTCCAAGGAAACCGTACTGGAGCACGATGTCATAAATGTCATGGATGTAAAGATTGAAAGCTACAAAACGATCGAGAAATTGAGGAAGACCAAGGGCATCCGCTATTTGGAACCCAATGGTTACAATCATTTTGGGACGGAAACGGCTCAAAAATCCAGTTCTGGATGTGATAAGACGGGCGTAGGCATCAATGCTGCGCACTACACTACCATAGCGCCTAACAATGCGCAGGTGTCTTGGCATTTTGCAGAGCATAACATACCCCAAGCATGGAACCATAGCACAGGTTCAGGCGTTACAATCGGTTTGATCGATACGGGGGTTTCACAGTCTCAAACCTTGTTGAACAGCTCAGGAATCAACGATGGCTATTCCAATGGTCGCTTTGTTCAAAAATATGGCACTTTCATAGATTCCATTTGGTGGTGGTCCAACAATTACGATGGGCCCCATGACAAATGTGGGCATGGTACGGCAATGGCATCGACAATGGCTGCACCAAGAAACGACAATGGGATGCCAGTGGGAGTGGCCTACAATGCCAATTTGGTAGCCTATCGTGCCACGGAAGATGTACTTTTAAACGATTACCACGAACGTAAGGGCGTTTCGATGGCATTGACCCAATTGGGAAATAGAAGTGACGTGAAGATCATATCCATGTCCATTGGGTACCTTTGGTCCATCGGAAACATCAAAGATGCCGTGAAGTATGCCCATAGCAAAGGAAAATTGATTTTTGCAGCTGGAGGAACATCTACCAGCTTCACCAACGGCTATGGCGTAATATTCCCTGCTACCATGAGTGAAACGGTAGCCGTTACGGGAGTGAACGATGGGAGCAACTATGAAAGATGCGATGTTTGCCATAGCGGAAACAAAATTGATTTCACCATAATAATGGAAGGAGACAACAATACCAGCAAACACCCTCCGGTTTTAGGGTTCTACAATGGACAAAGACGTTATACGGGAGGATCTTCCGTGGCCACGGCAACTACTGCAGGAATAGCAGCTTTGGTTTGGGCGAAGCACCCATCGTGGTCAAGAACCCAAATTTTGAACAAGTTAAAACAATCGTCGGAGTTCTATCCGAATAGGAACGCTAACTTTGGTTATGGCAACATAGATGCTCTGCAGGCGGTACAGTAGAATGGACATTCATTGTAAAGGAACCTTTCAAGATTGCATTTTGAAAGGTTCCTTTTCGATTTTGAAGCATTAGATGATGGCTCCATTTTATGACCGATCTTCCAATTACGATGACATAGTTTGGAATTTTTCAGATGGGAGACCAGTACCGAAACAACCCCAAATCATATATTCGATTTCAGCCAAGCAATGTCATATCAA
>JAHDHI010000116.1 GCA_020631395.1 Bizionia sp. | reverse complement strand
TGGATTTCCTACAAGGAATTAGCAATTGCCCTTGTACACAAACTAGAGCTGACGAGCAAAAATGATAGATTTTCAAATGTGAACATCTTCTATCTACTCATCTTTTCAAATGTAAAAAGAGCCCCTCAATGAAATATTGAGGGGCTCTTTTTACATTTGCCTGTAATCTTCTAATTTAATAGATAGGTTTCAAATTTTCACGCGAAGAGTTGATGCATTGGGAGAGAAGACTAGTCTTTTTATCGTAGGGAAATGCAAGTCTGCATCTTATCCTTCAAAATCCTCTCCGCCATTGACACTATTCTGTCTTCCACGTTGCGATTTCTTTTTCTGGTTGAATCTGTAGGTAAATGAAAGATTGAAACTGCGTTCTCTCCATTGGAATTCGCTCTCATTCACAAAAGTACTGGTCGTCGTAACCTGTTCTCGCTTTCTGGAGTTGAAAACATCGCTTACATTGAATGCAAGAGAAGCTTTTTCTTTGAACAAGTCTTTGCTGAATGCCAAGTTGGCCATAAACAAGCCTTTTCGTTTGTTTTGAGCATCTTCGCTAGGGCCACGGTAAATTAATCGTGTTTGCCAATCGATGTTGCCAGGGAGCGTGTATTTGTTATTTAAACGGACGAACCAACTCGAGTTTTTGTTGCCAAGATCTTCTCCGTTGGGATTGATGCCTTTGATTTCATTTTGAAAGAAGTTGAAATTGCTGTTGATGTTCCATTTTTTTGAAGCTCTATAGCTCAATGTGAATTCAAAGCCAGAACGATCCTGAGTAGCTAGGTTTATGGGGGTACGTTGTATTACGGAAACCTCTTGGCCATTGATCACTACGGTCTCGCCAGAATCGAAACTGGAGAAATTGAACACGTCCGTGGTATGTGCATAGTATGCAGAGGTGTCAAATGTGAATTTACCGAAGCGTTTTAAATACCCTAGATCAAATTGACCAGAATAACTAGGAGCCAATGCAGGGTTTCCTTGAAATATGCTGGTAATGCTCGACCTTGAAGGGAATGGATTTACAAAAAAGGAACGTGGACGACGTAAACGTCTGTTGTATGCCAAAGTCAAATTTTCGCTTTCACTAAGTTCGTAACTCAGATTTACCGTAGGGAACAAACCAGTGTAGCTGTTCTTGCTGAAATCTCCGCTTGTAGGTTGGTTCAACGTGATTTGGGTGTTTTCCAATCGCAAACCCAGAAGGTAGGAGAATTTACCAACCTTGCTACCATATTGGGAGTAGACTGCAGTAATGTATTCCCTATAGTTGAAAAGATTTGTCAGATCAGTACTAACATAGAACTCATTGGTGTTCAAATCCAAGAACTCGACGGTGTAATCTGTGCTCTTGTCATTGAAGTTACCACGGTATCCCAACTCGAATTGACTTTTGTCTCCTATGGGCAACACATAATCTGTTTGCAATAAGATACGACGCTCGTCTTCTAGAGTTGCTACTTTTTCAGAAACAAGACCATCGATATTTACTTCTGAAATTTCATCTTCACTATTATCTTCATACTGGAAATCGAACGTTAATTTGTGACCGCTGGTTTTGAATTGCTTGTCAAAGTTAACGGCATATTGTATCGTCTTGCTGTCTTCCAATTCAGGATCCAAACGAAGGCTACTGGATGTGAACACTCTATTTTCATCAAATTGATTTACGACATTTGTGGTATTGCTTTCATTGTCCCCTTTGCTGTACAGGAAGGAAGTCGTTAGAGAGGAGGAGTCATTGATATACCATTCTATGCCCAAGTTTGTATTTAGGCCTTTGCGAATACGATCGAATTTGTTGGATTCATCTAGAAAGGTGTCTGGATTGTCGTTAATTAGGGTACCAGAATCATCAAACTCCTCATTGAAATATCGAGTTGAGGCATCCGTATGCCCAGGAACTTCACGATAACTATATCCCGTTGTGTTGAATATGTTGATGTTTCCCGTTCTGTAATTGATGTTTCCGGAGATTCCTGCCGAAGGATTGTATCCTACATTCGTACTTATGGCACCATTTAAGCCTTGAAGTTTGCTACGTCTTAAAATAATGTTTAAAATACCCCCAGTGCCTTCTGCGTCGTAACGAGCAGATGGAGAAGTTATGACCTCCACCTTTTCAATGGATTCAGCAGGTAATTGTCGTAAGGCATCAGTGGAATTCAAACCTACCAAGCCAGACGGTTTGCCATTTATTAGAATGCGAACATTGTCATTGCCACGTAAAGAAACATTTCCTTCGACATCCACGGAAACGGATGGGACGTTGTCCAAGACGTCACTAACGGTACCACCGCGAACAGTAAGATCCTTGCCTACATTGTAAATCTTCTTGTCCAATTTGATTTCCACAGTGGTTTTTTCTGCTATGATTTCAATTTCATCCAAAGCCTCAGTATTCTCTTCTAATAGTTGTATGCCTAGATCTTCATCTTTCGTTATGTCCTTGTTTGGAATGCTAACGGTTTTAAATCCTATGAATTCAAAGGAAATGGTATAATTACCTACGCTTACGGGAATGTTGAAATCCCCTTGTTCGTTGGTAATACCCCCTGTGACAATTTTGTTGTCACGCTTGTTGGTGAAAACGACAGTTGCATATTCCAAAGGAACTTTTGTTTCGCTGTCTAGAATTTTACCTGTAATGATGACTTCCTTGTCTTGTTTTTTTTGTGCAATGGAAGAAGTTGTTGAAATAACAAAGAACAAAAGGAGAAAGGTAAGCTTGTACATATCTTTATTTTAGCTGGTAAGACAGCAAAAATAGAATAAGGTTTAGTCGGGGATGGTTAAATGTTTGTTAAATGTAAAAGCTTCAAATATGGCTGGTACTTGAAGCTTTTTTATTTTAGGATATGATATCGAATATCTTTTTTGGAGGTTTCCCGATAACGGCTTTTTCTCCATTTATGATAATTGGTCTTTCAATGAGATCTTGATGCTCAATCATTATGGTTATGTATTCATCATCTGTAAAATGATGCCCAGCATCTATCAAATGTTGAAATTTGGCTAGCCAAATCTTGGAGTTCTTTCTAATGAGCTCTTCAGGCTTTACATTTAGAAGATTGACTATCTTGGAGAGTTTAATTTCGTCTAAAAGCTTTTCTTCGTATTTGATGACTTCATGGTTGTGCTTGCTTGTTTCAAGTATTTCAAGGCATTCTTTTGAATCCTTGGAGTTAGGGTTGTGATATATAACTATCATTTTTAGGGTGTTTGGTCAGTTAGTTCAAGCTCGATCTTTTATATTAGCTTGGTCGAGTATTACATTGTCATATGGTTTAAATTATGGAGGTTCCAGAATTGTTGGGAGTTATAATATTGTTTTGATTCGTTCCGGTGGACGGCCAATGATAGCCTTGTTGCCATTTATCACTATTGGCCGTTCTATTAATTTTGGATGTTCTACCATGGCATTAATCAATTCATCGTTGGATAGGGACAAGCCTTTGTATTTGTCTTTCCAAATGCCCTCATTTTTGCGAATGAGTTCGATGGGGGAAATGTCCAAAAGGGCAATAATGCCTTCTAGATCTGTAACGGAGGGGGCATCTACAAGGTAATTAACAATTTCAAATTCCTTACCGGATTCTTTGACGATTTCCAATCCACAGCGGGATTTGCTACATCTGTTGTTATGGTATATTTTTATCATGCTCTTAATTTTACAAGGTGTCTCTTTCTTGGGTTTGTTGCCCCATCATCATTAGATAGGCTTTTAAAAACGGTGTGATGTCGCCATCCATGACAGCATCCACATTTCCAGTTTCATGGCTCGATCGAACATCTTTAACCAATTTGTATGGGTGCATCACATAGTTTCGAATTTGACTACCCCATTCAATCTTCATCTTGCTGGCTTCAATGTCCTCACGCTGTGCTAATTGTTTTTGCAACTCTATTTCATAGAGTTGTGATTTCAACATTTGCATAGCCCTAGCTCTGTTGTCATGTTGAGAACGGGTTTCGGAACAGGAGATTTGTATTCCAGAAGGTTTGTGTGTTAGCTGAACCTTTGTTTCTACTTTATTTACATTTTGACCTCCAGCACCACTTGAACGAGCAGTGGTAATGTCTATGTCGGCAGGATTTATTTCAATCTCGATGCTGTCGTCAACCAAAGGATATACGTAAACGGAGGCAAAGCTGGTGTGCCTTTTGGCATTGCTGTCAAAAGGAGAAATACGTACCAAGCGATGTACTCCATTTTCACCTTTTAGCCATCCAAAGG
>JAHDHI010000054.1 GCA_020631395.1 Bizionia sp. | reverse complement strand
AACTGTAGCATTAAGAAACAAGGCATTGAGTTCAAAAAGGTTGTCGTTGTACTCATCGGCTAATTCTATGTCTTCGTTTGTAGTTATCGTTCCTGCCATGGATAGCTTGTAAAAAGGACCATTGTTGATTTCTGGGTTTTCATCTTGAGAAAACATGGATAAAGAACTACCTAGGAGTAGTACAAAAATTAATCGTCGCATTTATAGTTTAGTTATTGATAAGAAAAATCTTATCAATAACTATTCCGTTGAGTAATTTTTAGGGTAACTTTTTTATGAATGCTTCGATGGTTGTCGCATCCAAAACATTGAAATCTCCAATTTTCGTACGTCGAAGAACCGATAGGTGTCCTCCAGATTGCAATGCCTTTCCGAAATCGTTGGCCAACGAACGGATATAGGTTCCTTTGCTACAAACTACCCTAAAATCGACATTGTTGTCTTCGATTTTCTTTATTTCAAAAGCTTCAATCGTAATTTTCCTAGATTTCACTTCAACACTCTCTCCTGCTCTAGCGTATTCATATAGGCGTTTACCATCTTTTTTCAAAGCTGAAAACACAGGAGGGAATTGATCGATCTCTCCAACAAACTGCTTTGTCGTTTCATAAATCAAGGTTTCTGTGATGTGATCAGTTGGAAAGGTTTCATTTATCTCGGATTCCAAATCGTACGATGGCGTAGTACTACCTAAGACGATCGTTCCTGTATATTCCTTTGTTTGCCCCTGAAACGAATCTATTTGCTTCGTCATCTTACCAGTGCAAATCACCAATAGGCCAGTAGCCAATGGATCCAGGGTTCCAGCGTGTCCAACCTTTATTTTTTTTATGTTGAAGGCTTGACGAATTTCCCAGCGCAACTTGTTCACCACTTGAAAAGAGGTCCAATTGAGAGGTTTGTCTATTAACAAGACCTGTCCGGCTTGATAGTCTTCGGCTGTTAACATTAGATCGTGGTTAAACTATAGATGAAAAAATGAATAACCAACAAAGCTATTCCCAAAATGATACGGTAATAGCCAAACAACTTGAATCCCTTCTTGCTCAAGTAATCTATAAAGGATTTTATGGCAATCAATGCCACGATGAAAGCTATGACATTTCCAACTATCAAATAATTTATTTGATCACCACTCAATGAAAAACCTGCTTGGTAGTAATCATACAACTTTTTGGCAGTAGCTCCCAACATGGTTGGAACTGCTAGAAAAAAAGAAAATTCTGCCGCTGTCTTACGGTTTAACTTCTGAGTCATTCCCCCAACGATTGTCGCACCACTTCTGGAAGTTCCTGGAATCATGGCCAAAGTTTGGAAAAAACCTATTTTCAAAGCAGTGGAATAGCTTATCTCCGTATGAGCCGTTGGATTTGCCTCATCAAACACCTCATTGGATTTGAACCAATCGTCCACCTTCAATAGGATAAAACCTCCAACTATCAAAGAAACTGCAACAGTCACTGGGCTTTCCAACAAGTCGTCTATGACATCATTCAAGAGCAACCCCAAAACAACCGCAGGAATGAAAGCGACAAGAAGCTTGAAATAAAAGTCCAAACTTTGAAAAAAACGTTTCCAATACAGTATAACAACTGCCAGGATGGCTCCGAGTTGTATTACGATTGTAAACAACTTTGTAAAGTCATCGCTTGCAATTTTCATAAATGATGATGCAATTATCATATGCCCCGTTGAAGAAACAGGTAGATATTCCGTGATACCTTCAATTATAGCTAAAATGATAGCGTCTATTAAATCCATTCGACAAAAATATCAAATTAGAAGGATCAAAAAAGCGTTTGAAGTTATTTTTTGGTGTCGGATTCTCCTTTGCCTGTTAAAATGGCATAAATCTGAATGCCAAAGCCTATCAACACCAGAGTCGGTGCCAAACGGATGCGTCTAAAACTAAAGATGTCCTCGTTGAACACATTAGGATCATCGCTACCTCCACCAGACATTAGGATAAAGCCCAATGCAATGCAACTCAACCCTATGAACATAAACTTGTAGTTTCTCTTTCCGAAGATGAATTCCTTGTTGTCTTTACTTTGCTCCTTAATTTTCTTTTGTCCCATAATCTAGTACGCTAATCAAATTCTGTAAAAATGACCTCGTCGTCAATTGCCAATTGCGCAATATGCCCCGAAGCCCCAATTATAAATTTTGGTAAGTGCAAAGTAACGGTTTTATTTAAAACTGCAGCGTTAAGAGTATCTAAATTTAAATTTTGTTCCAATCCCCTATTGATGTAATATCCGTCACCACTCGTTTCCATAAAAACCATGTCGCTGGAAGTACCTTCGTGAATTTTAATGATTCTTACCGAAACAATCTCACTATTTTCTGCTTTTGGGTTATTGACAACACAGGAGAACGTTAACAGCAATACCAAACAAACAAAAATGAAAAGTGCTTTTTTTCACCGATTCAAAACAGTTTTTCATTCTAATCGTATATGGCTTTCAAGTGATGTTTGTTTGTATCCATCTTCACATATTTAACGCTGTCGTCCTCAAAGGTCTTTTGAGATGTTAATACAAAAATGGTTATTAGTGCAATACCTGCTAATACAAAAGTTATTCGTTTCATGATTGTTGATTTTAAGATTGACAAATAATTAAAGTATTGGTATGGTCAGATTGAATGTGGTTATTGGTTAGGTAAATATAACTAGCAATCTTGCCAATTATTGTTAAGTAAAAAGTTAAAGGCTGTTAAAACTTAGTAGTAAAGTTTATCCGTATTGAGATTCAAGAAACGTTGCGTCGCAAAAAATGTGGAGATCCAAGTAATGAATATTCCCAACACGAATACGAACACGAAGAGTGCCGTTATCAACACTGGTTTCTTAAGTAGTTCCAATTCTGGAAAAGTTCTGTTTATGTAATACAATACGACTGCCATACCCATTAATGCCAAAACTGCACCAACGATGCCCAAGCGTACACTTCTCCAAACAAAGGGACGACGAATAAAGCGTTTGGTTGCCCCAACCATCTGCATGGTCTTGATGGTGAACCGCTTGGAGTAAACTGCCAAGCGAATGGAACTATTTATAAGCAGTACGGCGATCAAGGTAAACAACGCGCTGATTACAAGAACCCAAAAGCTTATTTTCTTCACGTTGTCATTCATCAACTCAACCAAGTCATTATCGTAATTGACTTCATCCACGAAGTTCTTTGAAAGGGCCTCTTTTGAAATGTCTTCCAACTTTTCGGAAGTCACAAAATCAGCCTTCAAATGCACATCTATGGAATGCTTCAATGGGTTAAATCCTAAAAAATCCATAAAATCCTCACCACTTTGAGCTTTCATGGCTTCGGCAGCTTGCTCTTTTGACACAAAATCCGTGGATTTCACATAATCCGCCATAACCAAACTCTTCTCCAATTGTTTAATTTCTATGTCCTTGGCAGAGTCCTTCAAATAGATGGTAACGGTAACTTGTTCTTTGAAATGATCGGCCACCTTTTTGGCGTTCAATACCAAAAGCCCTAGCAATCCCAGTAAAAAAAGCACCAAAGCGATACTCAAAACCACGGAAAAGTAAGACGATATCAATCTGCGTTTTTGGTATTTGTCAAAAGATGAACTCATAAAGAAATGTAATTTACGCTGTAAAAATAATAAAGAAATTAGATACCTACGTTTTAGAACGCTTAAAATGATTTTTAATTTTAAAATTAAAAATCATTTTTTAGAAAAAAGTTCACAGATCTGTCGATTTATCTATTTGAATGGCTGTTCCAAACCTCAATAAGTTTAAATTTACAATCTAACTCAAAACTGTAACATACCAACTTGTTTCAAGATTTAAAAATTTCACGTCCTGGACTATGGTTTCCCACAATTTGGATCTACTTGGTCCCATTCCGTCTAGAAACACATTTTTGGGAAAACACGATATTTTGGATTGGCCTGTTCTTTGTCACCTTCCCCTTGAACTATCTGGTCTATGGTCTCAATGATTACAATGACATAAAAGCAGATGCAGTGAACGACAGGAAGGGCAATTTCTTGTTTGGAGCAAGGTCTTCCATAGCCCAATTGGCATCCGTACCAAGGAAAATAGCACTTTTTATACTACCATTCATTGTGTATTTCACATACCACTCAGGCTTTGGGATGTTGCTACTCCTTCTTTTTATGATAGCAATCAATGCAATATACAATTTCAAACCCTTTCGAATTAAGGAAAGGCCTCCTTTTGAAATCTTCATACAGGTAGGCTATGTCGTCACCGCTTTCTTTAGCGTATTGTTGAACGATTTGCAAATGCTCCCTTGGCAAACCATCCTATACCTATCCCTATTTGCATTTCAAGCACACATTGCAGGTGAGATCATGGACATAGAGCCAGACTTGAAGACTGGAAAAAGGACAACAGCAACGCTTATAGGTAGAAAAAACACCAAGTTCGTAATGTTGGCTTTGTTGCTTGTCGAAACCAACATTCTATTCTTTTGGTTTCAAGATTATGTGCTGGCTGGGTTTTTGGCTGGGTTTTCACTATGGCTACTATTGGATGTTTTCGTGTTTTTCAAAGATAGGCCTTACACCTTGTCACAAATGAAGCTCTTTGGGTATGCCATTAACGTTTCTGCAATTCTATCTATGATTTGGACGCTCTACTCAGGGAATCTCCTACAGCCTGTTTTTTAGAGGCAATAGGCTTTTTATTGTCAGTCAATACCCTTAAATTTGCGGCTTTGAAACCAGCAAGTACATAGATGAAATACGATTTTAACGACATAGAGAAGAAGTGGCAAGACCATTGGGCAAAAAACCAAACGTTCAAAGCATCCAATGCCAGCGACAAGCCAAAGTATTATGTATTGGACATGTTTCCTTACCCAAGTGGGGCAGGTTTGCACGTAGGACATCCACTAGGCTACATTGCCAGCGACATCTATGCACGTTACAAACGCCACAAGGGGTTTAACGTATTGCATCCACAAGGTTACGATAGCTTTGGTTTGCCTGCAGAGCAATATGCCATTCAAA
This sequence comes from Bizionia sp., assembly GCA_020631395.1. Taxonomy (GTDB): domain Bacteria; phylum Bacteroidota; class Bacteroidia; order Flavobacteriales; family Flavobacteriaceae; genus JAHDHI01. The sequence goes on along the minus strand of JAHDHI010000054.1, from coordinate 30,828 downwards.
CTGGACAGCATCCCGCCCTCACCACGGAAACCAACATCGCAACCTATAGAAGACAATTGGACAAAATAGGTTTCTCCTTCGATTGGAGTAGGGAAGTACGAACATCAAACCCAGAATATTACAAGTGGACACAATGGATATTCATTCAACTATATGAATCGTATTATTGCAATGATGACAACAAAGCAAAAGACATCAAAGAATTGACATCTATCTTTTCCGCTGAAGGCAATACGACGATAAATGCAGTTTGCGATGACGACACTAGTTCTTTTTCTGCTGAAGAATGGAACGCGATGTCTTCAGAAGCGCAACAAAGAATACTACTACAATATAGATTGACCTATTTGGCCGAAACTGAGGTAAACTGGTGCCCAGCATTGGGAACAGTTCTGGCAAATGATGAAATAGTGAATGGTGTTTCAGAACGAGGAGGACATCCTGTCATTCGTAAGAAGATGACGCAATGGAGCATGCGCATCTCTGCATATGCAGAACGTTTGCTTCAAGGTTTGGATACGATAGATTGGACAGATTCACTAAAGGAAAGCCAGCGCAACTGGATTGGAAAATCCGTTGGAGCCAGTGTAACCTTCAATGTAAAAGACCACGATGCCACAATAGATGTTTTTACCACTCGACCGGATACCATCTTTGGCGTCAGTTTCATGACCTTGGCTCCAGAACACGAATTGGTGGACAAGATAACCACACCAGAACAGAAAGAAGCAGTAGAAACCTACATAGAAAAAACTGCCAAACGTAGTGAGCGTGATCGCATGGCCGACGTAAAGACCATTTCCGGTGTATTCACTGGAGCCTATGCAGAGCATCCGTTCACAAAGGAACCCATACAAATCTGGATTGGCGATTACGTATTGGCAAGTTACGGAACTGGTGCTGTAATGGCTGTCCCTTGCGGAGATCAACGAGACTATGATTTTGCAAGGCACTTCGACATTGCAATACCCAACATCTTCGACGGTGTGGACATCTCCGAAGAAGCCTTCGCCGACAAGGATAAGACGGTAATTGCCAATAGTGATTTCCTGAATGGGATGAACTACAAGAAAGCAACCAAACGCGCCATTTACGAATTGGAGCAATTGGGCCAAGGAGAAGGCAAGACCAATTACAGGCTACGTGATGCCGTATTCTCAAGACAACGTTATTGGGGAGAACCTTTCCCGGTATATTACGTAAACGGCATGCCACAAATGATAGAGACCGAGCATTTGCCGATACGATTGCCGGAAGTGGAAAAATACCTTCCTACCGAAACTGGAGAACCACCATTGGGTCGTGCAGACGTTTGGGCTTGGTGTACGGAAAGCAATACCGTTGTTAGTAACGACAAGATAGACAACGAGACCGTTCATCCTTTGGAATTGAACACGATGCCTGGTTGGGCAGGAAGCTCCTGGTATTTCTTCCGATACATGGAAGATGCAATGAGAGAAGAAACCTTTGCCAGCAAAGGCGCATTGGACTATTGGGAAAACGTGGACCTATACATTGGAGGAAGCGAGCACGCCACCGGCCATCTGCTATACTCCCGCTTTTGGGTGAAGCTATTGAAAGATCGTGGATTCGTTAATGTCGAAGAGCCTTTCAAGAAATTGATAAACCAAGGGATGATTTTGGGGACTAGTGCTTTTGTTTACAAAGTTAGATTTAGTATCGATTCCGCATTTGATTCAGAGTTATATAAAAATATAAACAGTGATAGTTTAAAAAGGTTTTATGAATTCGAAAATGAGTTGACAAGAAGATTAGGTAATTTATTTATACCTAAAGCTTATTTAAATAAAAAAAACAATGAGATAGAAAACCTATTAAATGTCAGTTTATTTAAAAAGGAATATGTTACTGAGTGGTCTAATCGCCTTTCTGAAATAATTGGGATTAATGAAGATAGAGTATATCTAAAACTTCAGTATATAGATCCGATTCATATCAAAGTTGATTATGTAAATGCATCTGACGAATTAGATATTGAAGGGTTAAAAGAAGATAAAGAATTTGGTCAGGATTTTAAAAATGCTAAATTTATTTTAGAAGAAGGTGTTTACAAAGTAGGTAGAGAAATCGAAAAGATGTCCAAGTCCAAAAAAAATGTCGTAAACCCAGATGCCATCTGCGAACAATACGGAGCAGACAGCCTACGTCTTTATGAAATGTTCCTAGGACCATTGGAACAAGCAAAACCTTGGAATACGGCTGGAATTACAGGAGTACACGGTTTCCTAAAGAAACTATGGAAATTGTATGTTGGTGAAAACGGATTGAACGTAAACGATGCCGAGCCAACAAAAGACAATTTGAAAACGTTGCACAAGACCATAAAGAAAGTAGAGGAAGACATCGAGAATTTCTCATTCAACACATCGGTATCGACCTTCATGATTGCCGTAAACGAATTGACTGCACAAAAGTGTACCAGCAAAGCCGTCTTGGAGCCACTATTGACATTGATATCTCCTTATGCACCACACATAGCTGAAGAGCTATACAATCGATTGGGACATAACGAGTCCATTTCGACAGCTGCATTCCCAACATTCGATGCGAGTCATTTGGTGGAAAGTAGCAAGAACTATCCCATATCGTTCAATGGCAAGATGCGTTTTACCTTGGAACTACCAATGGACATGAACAAAGAAGACATCGAAAAAACAGTAATGGCACACGAAAAGACAATTGCACAATTGGATGGACGCGAGCCTAAAAAAGTAATTGTAGTTCCTGGAAAGATCGTCAATATCGTTGGGTAGTTTCCAGCAATGAGAACATCAATCGGGACAAATGAAACAATGAACTCGAATCACATAGAAATAATAGGCTTGATAGGCGCAACCTTGACAACTGCCTCCTTTTTGCCGCAAGTATACCAAACATGGAAGACAAAGGATGTTTCAGGATTGTCCTTACCTATGTTTTCCATATTTTTTGTGGGTATTCTCTTTTGGTTTGCCTACGGCATCTTGATAGATAGCTTGTCTATTGTCTTGGCGAATGCAATAACTGCCATCTCTTCTTTCATATTGGTTTATTTCAAGTTGAAATACAGGAACAAGTAAACTAGTGTTCTATGAGAATTACTGCTTCTTAGTCAATATTTAGGTCAAGTCTCGTGTCGTAGGAATCCTGAATATAGATCAAAGTTGCAAATACTCCAAAAACGCATCTCTAGAAATGTCCTTGGCTCCCAAACTTTCCAAATGGTTGGTATATACTTGGCAATCTACCAACTTGTAGTCACTATTTTGGATAAAGGTGATGAATCCTGTTTTGCTGGCATTGCTTTCCTTTGCAAACATGCTTTCACCGCAAAACACCTTGTTTCCCAAATCCACCCCATACAATCCTCCTACAAGCACATCGTTGTTCCAAACCTCAACTGATTTTGCATAACCCATTTCATGTAATTTAACGTAGGCCTCCAACATGCTTTCTGTGATCCAAGTACCAGCTTGACCTTCTCGCTTTGTCTTGGCACATTCCATGATCACCCTTTTGAAGTCCTTGTTTACGGTAACTTCATAATTGCATTTTTTCATAAATTGCCTCATACTTTTGGACACTTTCAACTCTGAAGGAAACAAGACAAATCGTGGATCTGGAGACCACCACAAAATATTTTCATCTTCATTGAACCATGGAAAGATGCCTTTTTCATAGGCAGACAACAAACGTTCGATGGACAAATCACCTCCAAAGGCCAACAAACCATCTTCCGTAGCCAAAGACACATCTGGAAACTTGCTATTTTCATCTAAGAAATACATGCTACAAAAATAAGAGTCCTAAAATATAAATAACTATCCCCACGCACATTAATAGCAGTGTGTAAGGTAAAATCTCCTTTGCCTTCAATTTTGTAATCCCCAACAAAGGCAGCGCCCAAAAAGGTTGTAGCATATTCGTTATCTGATCCCCATAGGCCAATGCCATGATTGCCTTTGGCAATGGCACACCAAGTTTTATGGCGGATTCTACCACGATAGGACCTTGAATGGCCCACTGTCCACCACCACTTGGTACAAAGACGTTTACTATTCCGGCGCTTATGAATGTAAATATGGGCAATGTGGTTTCAGAAGCCACTGAAACGAAAAAATCAGAAATGGCAACGACCATTCCTGTGCTTTTCATGATTCCCATAATTCCAAAATACAGTGGGAACTGAATCAAAATACCAGAGGCTCCCTTTATGGCTTCCTCGACCGCATTCAAAAAATTGCTGAAGTTTCGATGCAATAGCACCGCCAGCCCAAGCATTAAAAAGTTGAGCATGTTCGGTGTAATTCTCAATTCTGACAATGAATCCCAATATTGATACAAAAAGGCAACCAGAACAATAACTCCAAACCCCATTCCAAACCAATTGGAATAATCCAACTTTTCTGCACCTTCTATTTTTTCTGCTTTGGAATTTTTTCCCAAATCGTAAACATCAAGATTCATATTCGTTGGTTTTGCCATCTTTGCTATTCTTGTCAGCACAAACGGAATGACTACCAACAAGATTCCAAACAGCAACAGGTTCCACCAACTGAATATGGTGGCATTGAAACTTATGCTTTCAGGAATCAAGCTCATTGTTTCCGCAGAAGAAACCTCTGCCATGAACTCCCTGATGTGATCTTTTTCGGCGACTTTTATGGGTGCCGATCCACTTATGCCTCCATGCCAAACCATTAACCCCACATAACCGGCAGCTCCGACCAAAGGATAGTTTAAAGGTATGTTGTTTTGCTGTGCATGTTCACCTACTTTTCGAGCTAGAATGGCTCCAAAGATTAGTCCCAAACCCCAATTGAAAAAAGCCGCAATCATTGTCGTGACACTCACCAAAACGACAGCACTTGCCGTGTTTGTCACATTTTTGGACAGGCCTTCAATCAATGCATTTACTGGTCTACTCAAAACAAGTACATGTCCCAGCACCAAAATAAGCATCATTTGATAGGCAAACACTAGCAATCCCTTGTTCCAAATGCCAGCTTCCCAAAAACTCAAAATCGTCAATAGATGATTTTCATCCTTTGGTGAATCTGTTAGGAAAAAGGCCAAAATTATCGTTATCAACGTTAACAATACCGCGATGGTAAAAGGAGAAGGCAAATATTTCTTGAAAATGGTCTCTATGGCTATGGTTACATTCATAGACGAAAAATAATGCAATTATTCAAAACAAAAAAACGGCAATGATGATGCATCATTGCCGTTTTTATTTATGAGGTTTCAACCTATCTTCAAATAGAGCCTATCTTAGAAAGGCAAATCGTCATGATCTTCTTCCTTTAAATCCGTTGCCGGTTCAAAGGCTTGTGCTGGTGGTACTTCTGGCATACCAGCTGGGGCAGCAGCTTGTGCTCCTTCTATTCTCCATCCTTGTATGGAGTTGAAGTATTTTGCTTCTCCTTGTGGGTTTACCCACTCTCTACCTCTTAGGTTGATGCTCACTTTTACATCTTGTCCAACTTGGTAGTTATTCAACAAATCACATTTGTCTTGAACAAATTCCACCATAATATGTTGAGGGTACTGCTCGTCGGTCGTTACGACCAATTCTCTTTTTCTAAACCCGTTGCTACCAAAAGTTTGCTCTTGCCCAATTAACTTTACTTTTCCTTGTACTTCCATTACTCGTATAATTATTTAAATATTCGTCTATTCTATAGATTGTCATGTTTACGACAACAATGTGTTCCATGCGCTCACCAAGTCTCCAAAACTTAGAAACGATTGTGCTTTCTTATGTTTTTCCTCTATTGTCAAATCTTGCAAATGATGCTTTTTAGTAAAAGCCTCATCTTTGATTGGCAGCACTTCGACATTGCCCAACATCCCTAAATCATTACCTGTCAAAACACTACTATTCCTAACTTGCTCTGGCAAGGCATCTACCCCTATCCCCAATGTGGACAAAGGTTTTGGTATTTCGAAAAAACCTGCCTTCGCTCTACTGTAATAGCTACCTCCAGCCCGGGATACCAAATCCAATTTCACTTGGTCTATGCTCCCTTTTTCATCCAAAACAGCTTCGTCAATGTGCAGTTTTACGACTTCGCATACAATTAGATTTCCTGCTCCTCCTTCACTTCCCAATGCCACGACCTCATTTACCTTGCATTCAAACTGCACTGGTGATTCCGCCACGCGAAAAGGTTTTACCAAATCGCTTTTCAACATTGTCAGACCTGCCTTTTCAAATTCATTGATGCCTTTGGCATATTCCGTGCTGCTTAACGACATTTGCTGTACGATGTCATAGTTCACCACGTTTATAACTACTTCTTTTGTAGCCAGCGCATTCTCCAAGGTATGCTTTGTCGTATTGTCCCTTACACGACGTGCTGGGGAAAAAATCAATATTGGAGGGTTCGCACTAAAGACGTTAAAGAAGCTGAAAGGCGATAAATTAGGGTTTCCTTCTTCATCTTTTGTACTGGCAAAAGCTATTGGCCTAGGTGCCACAGCACTAAGCAAATAACTATGTAACTTTGCAGTTGTGAGTTCTTTAGGGTCGAATGTCGTCATCAATTAAATCTAATTATTGGCAAATGTACCTATTTTGACAATGAACTAAAAATGATTTGACGGTATGCACGCACAATATTATTAACAGATTTGCATTATATTAACATCTCAAAACCAAAACTTGATGTTTTTTACCAAACATAGACAACCTATTCGCTGGATCATCACCATAGCTTCTTTTGCTATTATCTCTCTCATCCTATGGAATACTTACATATTCTTTCAAAAATTCAAAGAGCAGCAACGTATTAAAATGGATATCTGGGCTGAAGCCATGGCAGAGTTTCAAAAGGTATCTTTGACGGACAACGTCAACATCTTGGTTGACAAGATTGTATTTTCGGACAGTCTGACACCCAAGATATTGGTCAATGTGGACAAACATATCAATACAATAAACATCAACGAGGAAAAGGTCAAGGACTCGGTTTACATAAACAAACTGATTCAACAATTCGAAGCGCAAAACAAACCCATCGAACTCTCCTACATAGATCCAAAGACCAATTCCAAAAACTATGTAGGTAAATTGTATTATGGGGATTCTGTCGTTTTGAACAAGCTGAAGTATTACCCGCTTGCCTTGTTGCTCATCATCTTTTTGTTTGGCGCAGTCGTATATTTCTTTTTCAGAAGCAACAAAAATGCAGTCCAAAACAAGTTATGGACCGGTATGGCCAAGGAAACAGCCCACCAAATAGGTACACCATTATCCTCTTTGATAGGTTGGACCGAAATTTTAAAAACTGAAAATGTAAATCCAGAATATATTCTGGAAATTGAAAAGGACATTGATAGGTTGCAAACCATTACCGAGCGTTTTAGCAAGATAGGATCCATTCCCGTACTTGAAAACACAGATGTCGTAGCAGAAACAAAAGCGTCTTACGACTATTTGAAAACACGCTCTTCCAAGCTTATAAACTTCAGTTTGAAACTACCTCAAGAGCCAGTATTCGTAGATTTAAACAAGCAACTGTATAGCTGGACCATAGAAAATCTCGTAAAGAATGCCATTGATGCCATGAGAGGCAAAGGAGACTTGAGCATTGAAATGATTTCTTTTGAAAAATATGTGAGCATCAAGGTAATGGATACGGGGAAAGGCATTCCCAAAAGCCAATTCAACACTATTTTCGAGCCTGGTTTCACCAGCAAGAAAAGAGGTTGGGGATTGGGGCTGTCCCTTGCTAAACGAATAATCGAAGAGTTCCACAATGGAAAGATAAAAGTATTGCAATCTGAGATTGGAAAAGGCACGACATTTCAAATCGCATTAAAAAAGCCATAATCACATCTTTAAAATCATGTCTGAAAAACTCATTACAGTAAAAGAGGTTTCCTTAAACAACAATTGCCCTGAATGCTTCAGCAAAGAAGACTTGCAATTGACGTTCAAGCAAAAATTCATAGAAACTCATTTTTCCAAGTCGATAACTCAGGACATTACTACAGACATGCATTGCAATGTTTGCGATACTTCAATTTATCCTGAGCGTTGGACCGAGGACATCGAGCGTATTTACGATTATCAATTCAAGGCATTCACTCCCAAGAAAGCGTCACGCAAGTTCAAAAGACTGTTTTGGATTCTCCTCGTTCTGGCCATGCTATCTATTGTAGCCGTTGTTGTCCTTATTTCTATAGACTACTTGTAAAGGCTTTGTTTATAGATGCAGCAATTGCCTCGAATTCTTCTTTGGCAAGTGATTCTTTATTTATGAAACGAGCATCTTCCATGGTGTTCAATGGAATTAGGTGTACATGTACGTGTGGCACTTCCAATCCTATTACCGACATCCCGACGCGCTTGCAATCCACGATTGTTTCCATTGCCATGGCAACCTTGCGAGAAAATTTCATCAATCCATTGTAAGTCTCCTCATCCAAATCGAAAATCTTATCCACTTCTTTTTTAGGAATACAGAGCGTATGTCCCTTGGCATTTGGATTAACGTCCAAGAAGGCGAGAAAGTCCTCAGTCTCTGCAACCTTGTAACAAGGAATGTCTCCATTAACTATTTTTGTGAATATCGATGCCATGTATTTTTTATGATGATTAAAATTAAAGGTAAATAGATTCCAATGTTTTAGCGCGATATCTCAATGATGTCAAATTTCATAAGACCGCTTGGCACTTTTATTTCTGCAACGTCTCCAACGGATTTCCCTAACAAACCTTGTCCAATTGGGGAGTTTACCGAAATTTTTCCTGCTGCCAAGTCTGCCTCTCCATCGGCTACCAAAGTATAGGTCATTTCCATACCATTGGTTTGATTTTTAATTTTAACGATGGACAACACCAAAACCTTGGATGTATCCATTTGAGATTCGTCAATAACACGAGCTCCAGCAAGTTGGTCCTCCAATTTGGAGATGCGCATTTCCAACATTCCCTGTGCCTCTTTTGCCGCATCATATTCTGCATTCTCACTTAAATCCCCCTTGTCCCTTGCTTCGGCTATGGCTTTAGATGCCTTTACACGTTCTATATCCTTAAGTTGCCTTAACTCTTCTCTCAGTTTTTTTAAACCTTCTGCTGTATAGTATGATACTTTACTCATAATTTTTTCGTTTTAGATAAATCCATGCTTTTACAAAAAAGTATATAAACACAAAAAATCCCGTTCTCACGAGATTGTACAGCAAATATACAAAATATTTATTTCAGTATGCATTTTGTTGTAAATTGCGAGACTTAAAAAAGAAAAAAGAACTATGAAAAAGACTTATCTATTATACTTGTTGTTATTTGTTTTCATGACTTCATGTCAAAAAAACGATGACAATGACAATAGAAACCGAAACATCCCAAATGCCGTCTTTGATACGGGAGGATTGATAAATACCAATCTTCCACAATTCAACAATTTGCAGTTTCCAGGAAACCTCATCGTATTGAATGACAATTATGGAGTAAATGGAGTTGTGGTCTATTATGTTGGAGGAACCCAGTACTATGCCTTCGAGTTGAGCGATCCCAACCACCAACTCAATTCTTGTTCTGGGCTAACTGTAAGTAGCACGACGGCCACTTGTTCTTGTGACGATGACAATAGCTATAGCATTCCTGGAAATGGCGCGCCTCAAGAAGGTACTACAGGTCAATTTTCCTTGGTTCCATATGCTGTTGAGGCCAATGGGAACATAATTAGGGTCTTCAACAATTAAAAATATTTTGACTCTTTAAAAATCAAGGTTTTATCAAACAAGAAAGGCAACCAATGGTTGCCTTTCTTGTTTGCCTACTTTATTTGTTTCTAGAACTTAAAGGTAGCTCCCAACAGAAAGTTCGTAGTCGCTTGAGGATAGTAACCTGTTCCTTCAATGGTCGTTGTTTCTCCAGGAACCGTCCATGTGTCATCATATGTATAATAATAACCATTGGACACATATTCTTCTCCAAAGACATTGTTTACCAAACCAGACAATAAAATGGATTTAAATATCTTGTTCGTCTTGATTTCATAGGTCACATTGAAGTCGTTTACGAAATATTCATCTAATTTCGACCTCTTGGAATCTGTATTTCCCATGAACTGTTCTCCAACATACTTGCTTAAAAAGGACAATTGAATGTTCTTTGTTGGTTGAAAAATCACTGCATTGGCAGCCACCAATTCCGGCGAGAATGAGATATTGGTTTTCCCCAAGTTCACCAATTCTCCATCTATGGATGCAAATGCTTCTTTGTTTTTATTGGAACTTACCGTAATGTTGGGTTGTATGGAAAACTTCTCTGTCAACTGTACTGCAGCTTCCAATTCCAAACCTAACCTGAAGCTTTCCCCCGCATTGTCCCTAATTGGCGTTCCCGTATCATCCAAGGCTCCCGTCAACACCAATTGTTCATTGTATGACATGTAGTACGCATTTGCATTGAATCTGAATTTACTATTTGTATGTCTCCATCCCAGCTCGAAATCATTCAATTGTTCCGGTTTGATGTCTGGATTTCCTTCAAAATCACTTCTACTAGCTTCTCTGTTTGCTCTTGCATAAGAGAAATACAAGTTGTTCTTGTCATCCAAGTTATACGACAATCCCGCCTTTGGATTGAAAAACGAGTAATCTTCATCTATTTCGAAAAGAACACCGTCTGAATTTGTCCCACTCGTATCATAGAATACATTACGCATTTGTAAATCTCCGTAAAGGCTCAACTTGTCATTTAGTCTATATGTCGCTTTCGCAAATACACTGAAGTCGTATTTATTGGAATTCCCATCGTAATAGCGATCTCTAATTTCACTATCGCTGGCATACTGTGCCCAGATGACTTCTCCAAAATGGTCGCCATCATAAGTACTGTATGACAATCCCGTGGTCAAATTGAGTTTGGAGTCTTTATAATTTACATTAGCATTGGCTACATAGAAATCGTTATCCAACCAACGCCTTCTAACATAATCCTGCGAAGATATATTTTGACCATTGACTGTAATAGGGTCTATCCCTAAAAAGGAAAACTGGGCATCTTGTTCAAAATACACGTTTGAATATAAGTAATCATCAACGTATTCTTCAAAGAAACCACGACCGTAAGTGTAATTTAAACCGACATTGGTTGACCAATTACCATCCCAACGTTCATTCCAATGCAATTGATAGTGATCCTGCTTGTAATTGTCCACTTGATTATCATAGAACTCTTCGAAATTACCTGCCTCATCAAATTTGATTCCGCCAAGGTTGAAAGTTCTATTATCATCGATATTTGGATTTTCACCTATTGCTTCAATTGTTGCAGGGTCAAATCCGTACCATGCTTGGTAGGTAACCTCGTGTCCTCCAAAAGCCAATGCCTTTATAAGTGTATTGTCGTCTACATAGGTTCCTTGTAGGAAATATGATTTCAAATCGGATTCTGCCCTATCTATGTAACCGTCAGAATTTATTTGAGACAGACGTCCAGCTATTTCAAAATGGTTATTTAACAATCCCGTACTATATTTTATGTTATGCTTTCTGGTGTTGTAACTCCCAAAGGCATTTGATATCTCTCCACTGGCCTCGTCCGAAACTGCGTCCGTCAAAATGTTCACACTTGCTCCAAAAGCTCCTGAGCCATTTGTGGATGTACCTACACCTCTCTGCAATTGAAGACTTTCCACTGAGGAAGAAAAATCTGGCAAATCCACCCAAAAAGTACCTAAACTCTCGGCATCGTTGTATGGAATTCCATTAATGGTAATATTTGTCGACTGCGCACTTACTCCACGTACGCGAATACCGGTATAACCTACTCCTGCTCCTGCATCACTTGTAGTTACAACTGATGGCAAGTAATTAAGAAGAATGGGGAGGTCTTGTCCCAAATTGCGTTTCTCCAATTCTTCCTTGTCGACATTGGAGTGCGTTATGGGTGAATCTGCAGATACACGCACTGATTTTACCAAAACCTCATCTAGTGTTTTGGTTGAAATGGAATCTTGTACTACTTCTTGAGCACTGGTATTTACCGTAAGCACTAATAGTGCTAAAGAAACGAATATATTTTTCATTCGAAATGATAATCTATCGAATAAAAAGAGGCCATTATTCTTTATTGTTTTTTATTTTTCTTCTAGCTTGAACAACAATTAAGCACACTGCATTCCAAACTACTGTACATTCCTAAACAGCATTACCTGTTCTAGGTTCAATGGGTATGATCTCAGCCAATATGGGCACCCCTTTTTTGAGAACGCTGCAAATATATGCTAGATTTTTGGTTTGCGTTTTACGTTTCTCATTTTTTTTAATCTAAATTTGGTTTTTGCCTATTCTTCTTTATGTCAGACTGCAAGCGTTTGCTTTTAATACGTTTTTTAATCATTGCTTTGGGGACTTTTGTAGGTACTCTTTTTTTCTGAACGACCAAAGCCAATTTCAAAAGATCCAAAGCCCGTTTCATCACGATGTCTTTATTTTTGTGCTGGCTTCTACTTTCTCCACATTTCAATATCAAAATGGAATCTTTTGTCAACCTATTTTCTAGCTTACCTGCAATGGTTTGTTTTTGTTTTTCAGACAAGGCCAACGATTTCATCACGTTGAAGTGCAACTCAACCTTTGAGGACACCTTGTTGACATGTTGACCTCCGCTACCAGAGCTTCTGATGGTTTTGAAGGCAAATTCCTTCGACAATGCTTCTATGGAAAACATCAGGATACTTGATGCGTGGGCTTTAACAAATCTGTAACCGTTTTCACGGGGTTGAAAGTAACCAAGGGAACTTCTACGAAAATTGTGTTCCAATTTGCCATGCTGCCATTCCACAAACCAGGTAATTCCAGTGCCTTTATTTCTTTTCCTGCTATTGTCTTATTGGTAATGAATGCCGTTTGGACATCCACGAATTTAGATAGATCAAAGACATTCCCTTTATAGTCTTTAATTCCACATACCAAGTCTACAGGGTTAAAGTGGGTCGCATTTTTCAAAATTTCTATTTGATACTTGTTATTGTTATCTATTTGTGCGGATTCCACGATTTGCAATGAAACGGTACCACTCTCATCCTTAATCCAAAAAGGACCTCCTCCAGGCTCTCCTTCGTTTTTCACCATTCCACAAACGCGTATGGGTCTGTTTAGTTTTCCTTTCAAATATTCTATTTGATACTTGAGAGAATATTTTTCGAATTCTTGAGAGATCACGACATTCAATTGGGTTCTCAAAAACCGAGCTATTTCTATCAAACCTCCTTCTGTAAGGTTTTTCCCTTCGAGGTCTTTCAAAAACCCGAAAGCTTTTTCCTGTGTCTTCAACAAAACTCCCGCCAAGATCTTCTTATGTTCGGCCACTTCTTTCTTGTATTCATGAACAACGACATTGTCTATGTTTTTAATAAAAATGACATCGGCATCCAAAGCATTTAGGTTTGATAACAATGCACCATGTCCAGAAGGTCTAAAACATAAGCTTCCATCATCATTTATAAAAGGCTCATTGTTTTTGCTTACGGCAATTGTATCCGTAGATTCCTTTTGATAGGAAAATGCAATGTTGAATTTGACATCTGTCTTTTGTTCTACCTTATTTTGAATGCGTTTGAATTCTGCATCGAAAATAGGTTTGTGTTTTTTCGAAATCGTAAAGTGAAGATTTGCCACGTTATTGGATGATGCATATGATGCACTTTCAAACAGATGTTCCTCGAAAGCCGTAGCAATGTGATCATGGTACTTATGAAAAGGCAAGACTCCTTTAGGGAAAAAGCTGTAATTTAGTTTATCTAATTCCAATAATGTATTAATGAAGGTTAGCATTTTTCCATCATTGGACAACATGTCATAATCGAGGTTGTACTTTTTCATTGTTTCTAGAACTATGCCATAAAAGGGGAGCTTCTCCAATCCGACTAAAAACAAAGACAGTTCTGAAGCCTTGTTTCTATTTATATATGAATTTATGCTTTCTTTATTTGGATCATACCGTTCCATAAACTGAAATAAAAAACGAAACATTCTCGTTGCTGCACCAGAAGCTGGAATAAACTTCATTATAGCCAAAGCATCTTTTTTTGCATTGTAATGTTCTACGTAGATTCTTTTTTCTGCTTTGGATAGTTCACAGATACCATCCCCTATGTTTGCTGCAGATTTCAAGTTTATGTGAGGAAGCCCAGTCTTGAAAAGCATTAATTGCCTGTCTACCTCTTCTTCGGTAATCCCTCTACTTTTTATTTGATCTATGTTTTTTAAAGTGAAGTTCACTTCTTGTCTTCTATTAGTTTGTCAATGTGTTTTACAGCTTTCTCCAAACGTTCTTTTTTATTTCCCTTCAACAATACATATGGTCTATTATGCTTTTTCAGGGCATTTTCAAAAGCTTGGAACATTTCTTCTCTATCGTCTGGTTTGTCTCTCAGGTCATCTGCTTCCCACGGCGTATCAATATAGGTTAAAAAATACAAATCATAGGTGTTTTCCAAAGCATATTTTTCTAAAACGGGATCACAGCTTCCAGAATAATAAGCTTCCGAATACACCTTTGTTTCCAATAGATCCGTATCACAAATTAAAACACTGTCTGTTTTTTGTGCATAATCGTTTTCCATCGTCATTTGTCCTTCTGCAATAGGCAACAAGTCTTTGGGTTCGCAGGTTTTTCGTTCGTTGTTCCATTTTTCTTGTAAATAGATACGTGCATATTCTCTTACCCAAACGGAATTATAATAACGCGCCAATTGTTTGGCAAGTGTTGTCTTACCGGTAGATTCGGGTCCAAACAATACTACTCTTATACAGTTTGCAGGTTGTTGTCTATACTTTTCTTCCATTGTTTATAACCTTGAATGGCCAAAATTGTAAAAATTAAATATTGAAGAGATAACATTCCCAATCCCCTATACGCATACAAAGGCACCGTAACAATGTCTGCAATAATCCAAAGCGTCCAATTTTCCAATTTCTTTGTTGCCATATACCACATAGCCGTAAAGAATATTCCAGAGGTTACAATGTCTATGTAGTTGGGTATCTTTAATTCATAATCATAAACACTGTAAACCAAATAGGTCACAAACATCGTTATGAAAAACAATACGATGCCGATTGTCTTTTCTTGAGAGTTCGTTCTAGAAATAGGAACAATGTATCTGTCTTCTTTTTTACGAGACCAATTCCACCACCCATAGATGCTCATTACGGAATAATAGAAATTCATCATCATATCACCAAAATATTCCGCCTTATAAAGCAAGTATACGGTTATGACTGTTGCTACAAGTCCAGTAGGGTACACCAATATGTTTTCCTTTTTTGCATATATCACGCTTAGTATTCCAAATACAAAAGCAATGGCCTCAAAGACTATTAACGTTATTGAAGTATTCTTATAGGCATCAAGAAAGAAATCAAAAACCTGGTTCATAATCGCTACGATCGGTTTTTACGAGTTTCATCGTCAGTACACAAATGTCTTGATTGTCGAATGATTTTTTGATTTGCTCATTTAAAAAGGGCATCAATTCGTCATAATCTCCATATATCTGAGTGCTCAATGGGTTTTCCAAAACGGTAAACTTAGATGCTCTCAGCGTTTTTATGAATGCTATTACGTGTTTTTCGTAATCATCCTGCAGTGGGGACAACGTTAAATCTATTGATATTTTCATATTCATTGTTCTTATAATGCTTCAAAAAAAGCGTCGTCTTCTTCAAAGGCTGTCCCGATCACTACTAGATCTGCTCCAGCTCTGTATGCTTCTTCCAACTGTTTTTTACTTCTTATGCCTCCACCTACGATCAATGGAATGCTTAATTCCGATTTCACAAAACTAATCATTTCTAGGGGGACAGGTTGATTGGCTCCACTTCCTGCTTCCAAATAAATCAGTTGCATTCCCAAGAGCTCACCAGCTTTAGCCGTATCTACTACTAATTCATGTTTTTTTCTAGACATTGGAGTTGTTTGCGTCACTCTTTGTACTGCCGTTTCTTTTCCTCCTTCTATTAAAATGTACCCCGTAGGTATCACTTCCAAATTTGTTTTTCTTAGTTTTGAAACGGCCTCTACGTGCTTTCCTATTAAATATCTCGGATTATTTCCTGACAATAGGGACAGAAACAGGATAGCATCTGCATCCTTCGAGATCTGAGTAATATCACCTGGAAACAAAACTATTGGCAAATTGGTCAATGGATGCAATGCAGAAATCAGGGCTTGTGTAATTTCTTCTTCTACACTGCTTCCTCCAACAAAAACATGAGTGACCAAAGAAACATTTACTTTATCTATAAAATGCGATAAAGAATTCAACTGCATTTTATCTGGATCTATCAACACTGCAAGCAATCGTTCCTTTCCTACTAATGCTTTTATGTTTTGGAGTACTTTTCTCATATTCATTCAACTTGAAGGCAAAGATTGTTTTTCACCCAAAGCATAAGCACAAGTAAAACCTTCAAACTCCATAAATTCTGCATTGTATCTTTTTTTCATTCCTTCATAATCAATCCAAGCTATTGTTTTACCTTCTTCAATAGTAAATGGAATAACTAAAAAATGTTCTTTAAACAACATGCCTGGTGTTGCAAACAACTTGTACAAGGACTCTTTTATTCCCCATACAATTGTTAGTTTCTGTATGTATTCTTCATCTGTCTCTTTCAAATATTCAAACTCGTACTTTACAAATTTCTTTGCTATGACGGCAATCTTGTCTCGTTGTTTTTCAATATCGATACCAACTTCCACATCACTGACGATAATTCCCGAGAAGATAAACGAATGCGTTATGGAGATGTGTTTGCCATCTTTTAAATGTGGTTTTCCCTTGTCATCATAGAACAAGTCTGCGTCCTTGTATCCAAAAGCAGCCAACAGGTGTCGTACGCTTAAAAAACCTCGTCGGTGTAATTCGCTTTTCATTCCTAAAACACGTGTTTTGCTTTCTGGTTTCAAATCCAAAGGCGCCATCAATTCTTTTTGAGATTCTGTAATCTCCCAGATTTTAACAGTAGTTTGTGAGTTAGGATGCAGGGTTTTATAAATAGGCATTTAATATTCTGATAGTTATTGATTATCTTTGCACTCTTAATTTGAAAGGAACAAATATACAATTATGAAATGCCATAAACAATGTTGGTTAAAAACCTCTACATTTCATCTTATTGTTTAAAAGATAAAAAAGATTACAAATGAGTACAAAAACAGTTGCTTACGTACCTAACAAGGTAAAAGACATGTCGCTTGCGGCTTGGGGTAGAAAGGAAATAAACTTGGCTGAAGCAGAAATGCCAGGCTTGATGAGTCTGCGTGAAGAGTACAAGGATTCTCAGCCATTGAAAGGGGCACGCATTGCTGGTTGTTTGCATATGACCATTCAAACTGCCGTATTGATCGAAACATTGCAAGCTTTGGGAGCAGAGGTAACATGGAGTTCTTGCAACATCTTTTCCACACAAGATCAAGCTGCTGCAGCCATTGCCGAAGCAGGAACAGCTGTATACGCATGGAAAGACATGACAGAAGAGGAGTTTGACTGGTGCATTGAGCAAACCTTGTTTTTTGGAGAAGACAGACAACCATTGAATATGATTTTGGATGATGGTGGTGATTTGACAAATATGGTTTTAGACAAATATCCAGAATTGGCAAAAGGCATCAATGGTTTATCTGAAGAAACTACCACTGGTGTTCACAGACTTTATGAGCGTGTAAAAAATGGCACATTGCCTATGCCTGCCATTAATGTGAACGATAGTGTTACCAAATCCAAATTTGACAACAAATATGGTTGTAAGGAATCTGCCGTGGATGCCATTCGTCGTGCCACGGACATCATGTTAGCAGGAAAACGCGTAACGGTTTGTGGTTATGGAGATGTAGGTAAAGGGACTGCAGCTTCCTTTAAAGGAGCCGGAAGCATTGTAACCGTAACAGAAATCGACCCGATTTGTGCTTTACAGGCTGCCATGGATGGCTTTGAAGTCAAGCGTTTGGAAACAGTAGTCGAGAATAGTGATATCATCATTACGACCACTGGAAACAAAGACATCATACAAGGACGTCATTTCGAAGCCATGAAAGACAAGGTCATTGTTTGCAACATTGGACATTTCGACAACGAAATCGACATGGCCTGGTTAAATAAAAACCACGGAAACACCAAAGACACCATTAAACCGCAAGTAGACAAGTACTCCATAAACGGAAAGGACATCATCATTCTTGCTGAAGGACGTTTGGTTAACTTGGGGTGTGCAACTGGTCATCCAAGTTTTGTGATGAGCAACTCGTTCACAAACCAAACCTTGGCACAAATCGAACTTTGGAACAACATTGAAAATTACAAGAACGAAGTATATATGCTACCTAAGCACTTGGATGAAAAAGTAGCAAAATTGCACTTAGCAAAAATTGGAGTTGAATTGACAGAACTTCGAGAAGAACAAGCTAGTTACATTGGCGTGAAGGTCCAAGGACCATACAAGCCAGAACATTACAGATACTAATAACATCTGTATTATTCCCCTGAAAAGGAATATTATAAATTTATAAGTGTTAAAAAACCCTTGCAGAAATGTGAGGGTTTTAGTTTTACTCAACAATTCTCATTATAGAAAGATTATACAAACTAATACCCTGTAACCAATAAGTTCCGAGCCCCTCGAATACCACACCTCTGATATTTATGATAGGCCTGAGCTGCCCTTTCCCTTATTTGCATATTGGTTTCGTTTAAAATCCAACCATCTATTGCCGCTTTCAACGTATATGCTTCTGGAGCCATCAATCCTGTAGTCCAAACCAATGGATTTGATTTTGTCTTTTGAAGGTAAGGTTTGAAATAATCTTTACTGACACAAGCCAATATAATGGCATCTCTCTTTTTTGCATTTGTTTGCTCAAAATTGCCCACGACATCAAACTCCATCAAGCCATCGTGGCCAACATAAGCCAAAAGGTTTGCATTCCCCCCAAAACTCAAGCTATTGCCTTCATATTTTACCACTACACCATTATTCCCTGCATTCGCCTCAAAAAAATCGATGGTAGCTCGTTTCATGTATTTTCCATCATAGGCATCTGCCAACAAATACACATTGGAAACTTTATGCTTGAACAGGATGCGCTCGAGAATATACTCTTCGGGATTTGATTGTGAAGACACCAAGACCCAATCCTTGCATCTTTTCAAATAGCTTTTAACTCCATACATTGCTCCCCAATACAAATTCCCTTTGGAGTCTTGACCATTTCCCAGTTTTTTTGGGACTGGTACTATGCCTTGATTTACATTGTCACAAAGTGCAACAAATACGTGTATTGTTTTTGTTTCATCATCATTGGCAAATGCGGCAATGTTGGCAAACAAAAGAATGAGCAGTGTGAATCTTTTCATTTGATTTAAACGCAAAAAGGAAAAGATTATTACAACCAAAAACCCCTTTCCAAATTGGAAAGGGGTTTCGAATATCTAAAAGAAATTGTTTCTAAGCTTCGAAAGCCTCGATAGAAACGTAAGATTTATTGTCTTTTTTCTTTGTGAATTTTACTAGACCATCAACTTTAGCATGTAAAGTGTGATCTTTTCCTTGGTATACGTTTTCACCTGGGTGATGCGTATTACCACGTTGTCTTAATATAATGTTTCCAGCGATGGCAGCTTGTCCACCAAAAATCTTAACACCTAAACGTTTCGATTCCGATTCTCTACCATTCTTAGAACTACCTACTCCTTTTTTATGAGCCATTGTCTTAAGGTTTTATATTGTTAAACTTAAACGGTCAGCCAATTAAGCCTTTCCGCCATCTAATTCATCTTGCCATTTCTTCAACTCATCCCACTTTCCATCAGCAGCCAAT
This sequence comes from Bizionia sp., assembly GCA_020631395.1. Classification (GTDB taxonomy): domain Bacteria; phylum Bacteroidota; class Bacteroidia; order Flavobacteriales; family Flavobacteriaceae; genus JAHDHI01. Next base: position 10,982 of record JAHDHI010000054.1, on the reverse strand, counting down.
TTAGCTTGTGCTGGCCATGTGTCAGTTACGTGATTTCCACGAACTCCTGCAATGATTTCAGAAATTTTTGCTGATTCTGTCTTTGCCAAATCTGCAAATGATGCAATTCCAGCTGCCACTAGAGTTTCAGCAATTTTTGGTCCAATACCTTCGATTTTCTTTAAATCGTCAGCTTTTCCTGTTGCTTTTTTAGCAGCAGTCTTTGGAGCAGCTTTTGCTTCTACTTTTGGTTCAGCTTTTTTGGTTGCTTTCTTTGGAGCAGCTTTTGCTGGCTTGGCTCCGGAAGCTATGATGTTTTCAATCACGATTTCAGACAAGGCTTGTCTATGACCGTTTTTCACACGGTAACCTTTCCTTCTTTTCTTCTTGAAAACGATAACTTTATCACCTTTAAGGTGCTTAAGGACTTTCGCACTTACTTGTGCTCCTCCTATAGCTGGGGCGCCTACAGTTACATTGCTACCATCTGCAATTAAAAGAACGTTGTCGAAAGATATTGTCTTTCCTTCTTCTGTTGCTAAACGGTTAACAAAAACTTTTTGGTCTTTTTCAACTTTAAATTGATGCCCTGCTATCTCTACGATTGCGTACATAACGTAATGTTTTGTTAATTAATTTGTTCAAAAAATGAGTGCAAATATACTGCTAATTAATTAATCTACACAACGTTTTAGGCGTTTTGAGGAATATTTCTGCTTTTTTTAAAGATCTGCATGCATGTCAGTGTTAAAATCACCGTTGTCGCAAACCCCATAATGGCAACTACAAAAGTGACCAAACCTACGCTAACATTGTACTTGCCCTCAAAAACCTCCAATAGCTTCGAAAGAAACAAAGCATCTACCTCGGTGGCGTAAAACAAAAAGAATACTGTAAAAATCAAAGTTGCCAAAAAACCTGCGATGAGGCCAACGGAAAATCCACTGGCATAGGTAAAATCTTCACTCTGTTCCAACTTGTTGTAGCGAATGGCTTCATAGATGCCCAACCCCGTGATGACCCCATTAAACAAACTAAAAATTGGATTGGTGTGCAAACCGAACAATGACAAGATTAAAAAGAACGCAATTAAACACCCACTAATTGCTATTCCTAATCTAACTGGGAGAGCTAATTTCTTCATAATGAATACTTTTAAAGGTTAGTGAATCATCTAAATTTCGGAAAAAAAACCTTCAAAAACTATAATTCGGTGTTAATTTTTAACATTTAGACTAACATAAAACGAATTTCGATTCTTATTTTTGTTGCAATGACTGTAACATTTTTCCTTCTTTGCAGTCATACTGGAAGTATGATCATTAAAAACAATCTCAAAATGAAAAAAAATTTATTCTCATTAGCAGCTTTGCTTTTGGCTGGGTTTACGGCTACGGCACAAGAAGTTAAGTTTGAAGAGTACGATTTAGATAACGGTATGCACGTTATCTTGCATCAAGACAATTCTGCACCCGTGGTTACGACATCTGTGATGTATCATGTCGGTGCCAAAGACGAAAATCCTGAACGCACAGGTTTTGCTCACTTTTTTGAGCACCTTTTGTTTGAAGGCACAAAAAACATAAAGAGAGGTGAATGGTTTACGATTGTAACTTCCAACGGAGGAAGCAACAACGCCAACACTACCGATGACAGAACTTATTACTACGAAGTATTCCCTTCAAACAGTGTAGAATTGGGCTTATGGATGGAGTCTGAGCGTTTGATGCACCCAATCATCAACCAAATTGGTGTCGACACTCAAAACGAGGTTGTCAAAGAAGAAAAGCGTTTGCGTGTGGACAACTCTCCTTACGGAAACATTTTGGCAGAAATAAAGAAATACATGTTCAAGAAGCACCCATACAAGGGTACGACCATTGGTAAGATGGAGCACTTGGACGCAGCTACCTTGGAAGAATTTCAGGCCTTCAACAAAAAATACTATGTTCCAAACAATGCCGTTTTGGTAGTTGCAGGTGACATCGATGTCCCTGAAGTCAAAAAAATGATTGCAGATTATTTTGGTCCAATTCCAAGAGGAAAGGACATCGTTCGAAACTTCCCAAAAGAAGATCCCATCACCGAGCCAATAAGAGCAAAGGCCTATGATGCCAACATTCAAATCCCTGCAGTCATTGCTGCTTATAGAACACCTTCCTTCAAAGAACGTGACGCTTATGTTTTGGATATGATTTCCAGTTATCTAAGTGATGGAAAAACATCCAAATTATACAAAAAACTGGTAGACAACAAGAAAATGGCGTTACAAGTGGCTGCTGTAAACATTAGTCAAGAAGACTATGGAACCTACGCCCTTTTCGCTTTGCCACAAGGAGATGTGAGTTTGGACAATTTAATAAAGGAAATGGACGAGGAAGTCGTAAAGGTTCAAAATGAATTGATTTCTGAAAACGACCACCAAAAACTTCAAAACAAGTTTGAGAACCAGTTCGTGAATTCGAATTCCAGTATTTCCGGCATAGCAAATTCCTTGGCACGTTACTATATGTTGTATGGAGATGTAAACTTGATAAACAACGAAATCAACATTTACAGATCCATCACCAGGGAGGAAATGCAAACCGTTGCTAGAAAATATTTAAATCCAAATCAACGTCTCATCTTAGAGTACTTACCTAAAAAAGACGATAACTAAAAATATTAAAAACGTACAAATGAAAACAAAAATAACTGCACTTATAGCATTGTTTTTATTATCGATTTCTGCAACTGCTCAAATTGATAGATCTAAACAACCTGTTCCTGGGCCAGCTCCAAAAATCACTTTGGAAAAGCCAGGAGAATTCGAACTCAAGAATGGACTTAAAGTACTCGTTGTAGAAAATCACAAATTACCAAGGGTATCCTACACGCTTACCATAGATAACAAACCCGTGACGGAAGGCAAGATTGCAGGGGTCTCCAGTTTGCTTGGTTCCATGCTTGGCAATGGAACCACAAACATACCAAAAGATGCTTTCAACGAGGAAGTGGATTTCTTGGGAGCAAGACTTAGTTTTGGATCGCAAAGAGCTTCTGCCAGCTCCTTGACCAAATATTCCGATCGCATCTTGGAACTCATGGCAGATGCTGCCAAGAATCCTTTGTTGACAGAGGAAGAATTCCAAAAAGAAAAAGACAAAGCCATTGAGGGCATCAAGGCCAATGCAAAAAGTGTCGATGCCGTTGCTGGTCGTGTTGGAAGAGCACTGTCCTTTGGAGCAAATCACGCAAATGGCGAATTTGTAACGGAAGAAACATTGAACAATGTGACATTGAAAGATGTAAAGACCTTTTATCAAAGGTATTTTTCTCCTAAAAATGCTTATCTGGTAGTTGTTGGAGACGTTGATTACAAGACTGTGAAAAAACAAGTAAAAAAATACTTCAACGATTGGGAAGCGCCTGTTACTGTAGAAACTACCATTGTCCCTCCAAAGGACAATGAGAAATATACACAAATAAACTTTGTTGACATGCCCAACGCGGTGCAATCAAACATCTCGTTGACAAGCAACGTCGATTTGAAGATGAAGGATGAAGACTACCATTCGGTTTTAATAGCAAACAAGATTTTAGGTGGCGGTTTCAATAGTTATTTGAACATGAATTTGCGTGAAGAGCATGGTTATACTTATGGAGCACGTTCAAGCGTAGGTACAAGTCGTTACGGAGCTTCTCGTTTTACAGCTGGAGCATCCGTAAGAAATGCCGTAACGGATAGTGCAGTCGTACAAACGCTAAAGGAGATTAATCGCATCAAAACTGAGACAGTTTCCTTGGAGGACTTGAAAAATGCAAAAGCAAAATACGTTGGTGATTTCGTTTTGGCATTGGAACGCCCAGAAACAGTGGCTCGTTATGCGTTAAACATAAAGCTAAACGACTTGCCAGAGGATTTCTACACGACTTATCTTGAAAAGATAAACGCTGTTAGCGCCGATGACGTAAACCGTGTAGCCAACAAATATTTTACTGCCGAAAAAGCTAGAGTCGTAGTTGTAGGTAAAGGAAGTGATGTATTGGAAAACTTGGAAAAAACAGGAATTCCAATCAAATATTACGACAAATATGCCAATGCAACAGACAAACCAGTATTTTCCAAGCCGATTCCTTCAGGTGTTACAGCTAAATCCGTAATTGAAAATTACATAAAAGTAGTTGGTGGCGAAGCTAAATTGAAAGCTGTGAATACTGTATTGACTAATGCGGACGTCACCATACAAGGTATGCCATTTGCTCCAAAGGCCGTTATAAAGGCCATGGCTCCAAATAAATTCTCGATGGAAATGACCATTGAAGGTATGGGTACGGTGGCTAAACAAAAATTTGATGGCTCCAATGGCTACGAAGAACAACAAGGTAGAAAGATCCCAATGTCCGACAAAGAATTAAACAAGAAGCAGTCTGAAAAAGGATTGTTCCCTGAACTATACTATGAGCCTAGCTCAATTGCTTTGGAAAGCCTAACAAACATTGACGGTGTAGATGTATATAAAATCAAAATCACGAAAGGAGACGATGTTTCTTTTAGATTCTACAATGTTGAAACTGGCTTGTTGGTACAAACAGAATCTACTGAAGAAAGAGAAGGTCAATCTTCAACCCAGATTGAAAACGTATCGAACTACAAAGCAGTAGACGGAGTAATGTTCCCTCATACTCAAAAAATAACAGCTGGACCACAGATTATCATACTTAACTCGACAGCAGTTAAAATTAATGAAGGTGTGACAGAAGAGGACTTCAAATAGTCAATTTCTCAACATAAATAAAAAAAACCGAAGCCAAAAGCTTCGGTTTTTTTTATTTATGTTCTACTTCTTATTGGCCAAATACACGCCCAACAAGATTATTATTGTGGCAACCCCTTGCAAAATACTGAACCCCTCTCCATCCAAAAGCCCCCATCCCAATGCCACTACTGGCATGACATAAGTCACAGAGGAGGCAAAGACAGGGGTGGAAATCTGTACCAAGGCATTAAACAACACTTTGGCCATCGCTGTTCCGAAAAGAGATAGAATCACCACATAAAGCATCGATATCCCAAAATTGGGATTGCCATAGGTTGCCTCTGCAAAGAAGCCAGTTATGACCAACACGAAAATAGCAGGAATTACAATAGGCACAAAGTTCCCCACTGCTATCGTCAAAGGTTTTACGTCTTGCAAATAACGCTTTATTATATTCACATTCGCTGCATACATCAAAGTTGAAGCAATCACGAAACCTGCATACAGGTAATTCTGGTTTGGATTCAACTCAGCGCCCTTGAGTATCAAAATCGCCGTTCCTACAAAACCAATGATCACACCAAGCATTTGTCGTCTGGTAGATGCTATCTTAAATATGGCAAGCCCCATTAAAATGGTATTCAAAGGCACCAAGGAATTTAAGATGGAAGCAACTGCGCTGTCTATTTCAGTTTCGGCAATGGCAAAGAAAAACGAAGGAAAGAACGTCCCTAGAAATCCAGAAACGACAATCCATTTCCAATCTTTCCTCTTGATGGTCTTCACTCTGTTGAAACCTACTGCGAATAAAAACAAACCCGTAATTATAATACGCAAGGCTCCCAATTGATATGCGGTTAATCCTAGCAATGATTTCTTGATCAAGATAAAGGAGGTGCCCCAAATTAATGATAACACCAGAAGATATCCCCATTTTGATTTTTTGAATTTCATGGCCATTGTTTTAACACTGCAAAAATGGAATTATTAATGCAATAAACAGATATTATTCTTAGTTTTGTAATCTATTATATAATAATCAAATCCTATGGTTGTCAGCAAATGATTGATTCTGAATTCAAAGCATGGACATCCTAAGACAAAACAATAACTTATGAAAACTTTAAAAAGCATATTCGCAATTGCAATTATCGCAGTTGTAACTTTTAGCTGTAAAAATGAAACGCAACCAGAAGTAAAAACCGTCGACACCGAAACAGAAGTAAAAACCGTCAAAGCAGAACTAGACCCCAACGTGACTTATGCGAAAGCAGAGTTTAAAATCGAAGGAATGACATGTGCAATGGGTTGTGCCAAGAAAATCGAAAAGAAGATGGCCAACATGGAAGGCGTAAAATCTGCTACCGTGGATTTTGACAGACAATTGGCCATGGTGGAATATGACGAAGCCAAAGTTTCTACTACCTCTTTGGAAAATACCGTTACCGGCGTTGCAGATGCCTATAAGGTAAAAGATATGAAAACAGTCGACGCTTTCACCAAAGGAGCTTGCAAAGCAGACTGTAAGAAAGATTGTTGCAAAAACAAAACCGAAGCTGAAAAAAAGGCCTGTACCAAAGACTGTAAAAAGGAGTGTTGTGCCAAAGCTGAAAAAGCCTAAGGATAAAAACAAGTATACCAAAAAAATGAAAAAAGGTTTCGCAATGCGAAACCTTTTTTCATTTTTTATCCAGAGGAACGGCAACAGTCGAGCATCACCTCTTTTTATCTTTCCATTTTACCGATTCCATAATCTGTTGAATGTCCTTTTGCAAATAATGTGCAGCTGGCAATATGGAATCGTAATTGGGATTTGTATCGAAATACAAGGATCCCACCAGAAAATGATTAATGCTATCGGTTACGTAAAACTGAGATTGTGAAGCTGCATTACCTCCAACTTCATAAAACATACCATAGACCTTTCGTTCATCATTTACATAGGGCTGCTCTATGATTTCATCTGCTTTCTGGGTGTGTTCTTGCGTGAAATTTTGCGCATCACGAAGAAAGGTGTTCAAATGCTTCGGGTCATTTTCAATTCCTTTGTAGGTTAAGTATATGGATCCTTTCAATTTTGGATAGTCAATGGTAACACCATAACTGGTTGTTTCTGCCTTCAATGTTTTTGTCCTCATCTCTTCGCCCAAGGCATTACGATCAAAAGTAAATGGCATCTTTGCAATATCTTCCTTGTCGTATTTAGCATCTGGATATTCCAATCGCAAATACGCTTTGGGCTTGGGAACCGTATCATTTCCACAATTTGCAAGCAACAAACCAATTCCTATCATTAGAATTAGCTGATTGTATTTACATTTCATTTTTTTAATCTTCATTTTTTTATGTACGTCTTGATTAGTTGGGACATTCCTATTCTAAGGCAGGGTGATCTTTAATCGCTTTATTCTCTTTTTATCCAAGGCCTCAACCGTAAAAACGTAATTTTCGAAATTTATTGTACTGTTGGGTTTGGGGAATCCTCCCGAGATTTCCAAAACAAAACCCGCAAGTGTTTCAGCCTCTCCTTTTTTGTCTTCAAAGATGATCTCTTCTTCCAAATGTATTATTCTATAAAAATCCTTTAAAGTCGTTTTGCCTTCAAACACGTAGTTTTTCTCATCCAATTTGGAATATATCACGTTTTCATCATCAAACTCGTCACTTATGTCTCCCACTACTTCCTCGATGACGTCTTCTAGGGATATAATCCCAGAAGTTCCTCCATACTCGTCTACAACGACTGCCAAATGCACTTTCTTTTCTTGAAACTCGGACATTAAATCATCCAATTTCTTGTTTTCCGGAACAAAGAATGGAGACCGTAACAGTGTAGTCCAATCAAACCTTTTCTTATCTATGTGAGGTAACAAGTCCTTGACATATAAAATACCCTTTATCGTATCTATGTTGTCTTCATAGACAGGAATTCTCGAATAGCCATTGGAAGCTATCTCCTTGATTATTTCCGCATAAGACTGTTCTATGTTCAATGCAAAGATGTCCAACCTTGGTCGCATCACTTGCTTTGTATCCGTACTACCGAATGAGACTATGCTTTTCAATATCTTTTGCTCTTCTTGGGTGGTATCTCCCTCGCTTGTCAGCTCCAAAGCCTGAGACAACTGGTCTACACTTAAGTTCGATTTTTGTCTTCCCAGCCTATTGTGGATAGCCAAGGTGACTTTTCTCATAGGAAGACTCAAAGGTGAAAAAATCACATCCAGAATTTTCAAAGGGTATGCCATGAGCATTGCAAATTTCAAATTATTCCTACTGGCATATATCTTAGGTAGGATTTCACCAAAAAGTAGAATTAGAAAAGTGACGACTATGACTTCCAATGTAAATTTCAGCCATTCGGTGGTTATGCTTCCCAAGATGATGTTTCCCAAAAAGGCAAATAAGATTACAATCCCCACATTTATGAAATTGTTGGCTACCAATATCGTTGCCAACAATTTCTTTGGGCGTTCCAATAATTTTGCTATGATTAGAATCTTCTTGGAATCTTGCAACTCCTCATTTTCCAAATCGGTTCGTGTCAGGGAAAACAATGCGACTTCGGCTCCTGAGATGAGTGCTGAGCAAACCAGCAACAATATTAGCAATGCGAAGCCAGAGACTATTGAAAAATCAATAGTAAAAATTAATGCCATTAAACTGGTGGGGTCGGGATCCAAGAGCTATCGTTTAAGTTAAATACGTATTAAAAGGGTAAATCGTCGTTTTCCTTCGGTTCTACCTGAGTTTCTGTTTTTGCATCTATGGGTTTTTGCATCGTATCTGTTGGCGCAGCTCCTCCGCTTTCCTTCTTCGTTGTCAAAAAAGTAAAGTCCGTTGCTTGGATTTCTGTGGAATATCTATCGTTCCCAGAGTCGTCTTGCCATTTTCTGGTTTTCAAACGTCCCTCGATATATACCTTATCTCCTTTGCTCAAATACTTTTCACAGATTTCTGCAGCCTTGTTTCTCAATACGATGTTATGCCATTCCGTGTTGGTGATTCGTTCGTTCGTTTGCTTGCTCGTATAGGTTTCATTCGTTGCCAAAGGAAAACGGCCAACACAACCACCACCCTCAAAATAATGCATTTTCACCTCATCTCCCAAATGCCCAATCAGCATTACCTTATTTAATGTTCCTGACATGATTATATGTTTTATCAGCAAACTTAATTGCTTGCTTCTATTTTTTGCAAAACTATCATTTTGCCATTCATAATTTTAAATTTAATAAAAAAAAAGCATTGTCGGTCTCTACAGCATTAAAAATTAAAATCCTCAATAAAGTTACCAATCAAGATCGGCACAGGGAATTTTCTTATTTCATCTATCATAACACCTTCTTTCATAGGTTCTTTTAAGGTAACAATCCAAAATTTCGTATATAGATGTTGGTGAGACAACTTGTGTACAATATCTGTCTCATTATATAGATAGGTTTCAAAATCCTTCCCTCTTAGTATCTCTAGATCCCTCAACTTCAATTCGACTTCCAATGAAGCGGCAGGCTTATCTGTCTCAATCAATGGGAATTGATACAGGTTTTGCCAAATCCCTCTTCCTTTTCTTTGTTCCATCATAGTTCTTTTGTCTTCTGATAGCATTACTATGAAGTTAAAGTACTTTTTCTTGATTTTCGTAGTTTTCAATTTTACCGGCAATTCCTCTATTTTGTTTTCTTCAAAGGCAACACATCCGCTTTTCAAGGGACAAATGGTACAATCAGGATTTTTAGGTTTGCATTGTCTAGCGCCGAATTCCATTATGGCTTGATTGAATTCCGCCGGATTATCTTCATCTATTAAATCCTGTGCCATAGTTTTAAACACCTTGAATCCCTTACTTGTATTAATAGGTGTATCTATGCCAAAATAACGAGACAGCCCCCTATATACATTTCCATCTACCACGGCAGTTGGCTCGTTGAAACAAATGGATGCTATGGCACTTGCCGTATAGTCACCAACACCTTTCAATTTTAAAATCTCATCATATGTGCTTGGAAAAACACCATTCAACTCATTTGCCACATATTTTGATGATGCATGTAAATTCCTAGCTCTAGAATAATATCCTAGGCCTTGCCACAATTTTAACACTTTGCCTTCGCTAGCATTTGCAAGATCGAAAATTGTTGGAAAATTGCCGACAAACGCCTCGTAATAAGGCAAACCTTGCTTTACTTGAGTTTGTTGCAAAATAATCTCGGAGAGCCATATGTAGTAAGGGTTCGTGGTACTCCTCCATGGCAAATCCCTTTTGTTTACTGAATACCAGCTCATTAAAGTTTTAGTAAGGTTCATATTGAAAAAAAAATACAAATAACAAAAGTAATCGTTTATAGCATTAAATTTTAATGAATTAGGTTTGAAATATTGAATATTAAATTCCTATATTTGCCCACCCTTAAAATTAAATAGTAAACCAAATAAAGAAAAGAAAATGACTAAAGCTGATTTAGTATCAAAAATTTCTGAGAAATTAGGAATTGAAAAAGGAGATGTTCAAGCTACTGTAGAAACATTTATGGAAGAAGTAAAGACATCTTTAGAAAGCGGAGACAATGTATATTTAAGAGGTTTTGGTAGCTTTATTATTAAAACTAGAGCCGAAAAGACTGGTAGAAACATTTCTAAGAACACAACCATAAAAATTCCAGCACACAACATACCTGCATTTAAACCTGCTAAAGTTTTTGTAGAAGGCGTAAAAACCAATGTAGACGTAAAGTAAAAAAAGTATAAACGAATTATTAATTTAAAACCGACATCTTATGCCAAGTGGTAAAAAAAGAAAGAGACACAAGGTTGCAACGCATAAGCGTAAAAAAAGAAGACGTGCTAATCGTCACAAGAAGAAAAAATAATTCAAAAAAGTAGTTTAAAAAACTACTTTTTTGGTTTGTTAAAAACAATGTTCTTTGAAAATGAGTTTAATAGTAAAGTATGTGAAACCTTGCATATCTATTAGGCTCGCCGGATTTCAAAAATCCTGTGAAAAATAATGTATAATCCATCTGTACTTAATTGTATGGATAAAAATTAACAAAATGGATAGAGAATTAATTATTCGATCTAGTTCGCAAGCTGTTGATTTTGCCTTATTAAAAGATGGAAAACTTATTGAATTGCATAAGGATGAAGATAGTAACAATTTTGCTGTTGGTGATGTGTTTATCGCCAAAATAAGAAAAGCTGTTCCTGGTCTAAATGCTGCATTTGTAAATGTAGGTTATGAGAAAGATGCTTTTTTGCATTATC
>JAHDHI010000053.1:12765-35947 GCA_020631395.1 Bizionia sp. | reverse complement strand
TTCAATTACAAGTTTGGCAATACCAACTTGAAGACCAACGAACGCATAAAATCCACGAACGAGCGAGACAGGCTGAACAACTAGTAAGTTAGTCCTGCCACTCCGCAATAAATAAATTGGTGTCTCGACCTCCACCGTTGTTCCTATTGGAAGAAAATGCCAATTTTTTTCCATCGTTGGAAAACACTGGAAAGGCATCGAAGGTTTCACCATGGGTAACGCGCTTCAGGTTTTTGCCATCTATGTCTATGAGGTATAGGTTGAAGGGGAAACCACGATCAGCTTCAAAATTTGAGGAAAACAACACCTTTTTTCCAGAAGGGTGGAAGAACGGGCTCCAGTTGGCATTGCCCAAGTCTGTCAACTGTCTCAACTCGCTACCATCTGCATTGCAAATGTAAAGTTCCATTTCAGTGGGTTCAACCAATCCTTCAGCCAACAAATCCTTGTAATCTTTAATTTCTTCATCGGTTTTTGGGCGAGAAGAACGGAAAATCAATTTGCTTCCGTCTGGCGAGAAGAAAGCTCCTCCATCGTAACCCAACTCATTCGTGATCTGTTTGACGTCACTACCATCGATGTTCATAGTGTATAACTCCAAATCCCCACTTCTGGTTGAGGTAAATACGATTTTATCTCCTTTGGGAGAAACCGTAGGTTCCGCATCATAGCCAATTTCATTGGTTAATTGATTGACTATGTTCCCTTTTAGGTCGGCCACGAAAATGTCGTAGGTATCGTAGATGGGCCAAATGTATTTCCCGTTTTTACGTAATGGCGTATCTGGACATTCCTCTGCTCCCAAATGTGTCGAAGCATAGATGACATGTTTGTTGTCTGGCAAAAAATAGGCGCAAGTCGTTCGCCCTTTTCCCGTACTTATCATTGGAGGTATGCCGTCTTTAAACGTTTCATCTGCATGCATCAAGAACATTTGATCACAACCAACGTTCCATTTGACATTGTTGGATTGAAACACCAATTGTTTGTCGTCGAAACTCCAATAGGCTTCGGCATTGTCTCCTCCAAAGGTGACTTGGCGCAAGCTCTTGAAGTGAGTTTCTTCAGGGTAGATTAGTGGATTCTTTGCTTGGGAGATTTCAAGCGAAGGTTTTGCATCTTCTTGTTTTTCTTTCGTTTTACAAGAAACAAACAACAAGGAAAGTAGTAAAAGGTATGTAAATCGCATAATGGGTAAAAATGATAATTAATGCCTAGTTTTGTATAAAACTAATACTTCTTGAAATGAAAAGTGCCATTGTCTCCCTTTTTTTAATGTTTTTAATAAGTTGTAAAACCGATGTAAAACACGTAGTGAGCATAAAGGACGACGTCTCCTTTTTGGCTTCGGATGCCATGGAAGGGCGCCAAACGGGAAGCTATGGGGAGCAGAAGGCAGCGGAATACATAGCAGGGCGCTTTGAGAACTTGGGATTGGAAGCCAAAGGAACCGAAGCTTATTTTCAAACCTTTTCCTTCAAGCCCAAGACGGATCCACATCAAGAAGTAAACTATACCGTAAAAGATGGAGATAGCACCATTACTGGGACAAATGTTATTGGCTATATGGACAACAAAGCCAAAAGCACCATTGTAATAGGAGCGCATTATGACCATTTGGGATTAGGGGCGGAAGGTTCTTTGCATAGAGGAGAGACGGCCATTCACAATGGAGCCGACGACAATGCAAGTGGTGTGGCCGTGATGTTGAATTTGGCCAATAGGCTGAAAGAGGCAAATACGAGAAACAATTACTTGTTCATGGCTTTTTCTGGAGAGGAAATGGGATTGCTAGGCTCCAATTACTTCGTGAAAAACCCTACGATAGACATCAAGCAAGCAAATTATATGATTAACATGGACATGGTTGGACGTTTGAAGAAAGATAGTACCTTGGCGGTTTATGGAGTTGGGACTTCCCCAATATTGAAACAAACGCTCAAAGCGCACAACGACAACTTCAAGTTGGTACAAAAAGAATCTGGGGTTGGACCAAGTGATCATACGTCTTTCTACAATGCGGACATTCCTGTATTGCATTTTTTTACAGGACAACACGAAGATTACCACAAGCCTGGCGATGACGTCGAAAAATTGAATTATGAGGGAATGAAAACAATTTCCGACTATATATTTGAAATCATTTCGGACTTGGACGACAATGGCAAGTTACCCTTTAGGAAAACCAAGAATGAAAGTGACATGGTGCCTCGTTTCGAAGTGGGATTGGGAGTTACGCCAGATTATTTGTTCGATGGCAAGGGTATGCGCATCGATGGTACGAGGGATGACACTCCCGCTGTAAAAGCAGGACTGGCAAAGGGAGATGTCGTAGTGAAGTTGGGGGCATTTGAAATCACGGACATGATGACATACATGCAGGCATTGTCCACCTTCAAGAAGGGAGACACGACCAATATAACCGTTAACAGGAATGGAGAACAGATTAATGCAGAAGTAACATTTTAAATATATGATTCAATTTCAGTACTTTTGCACCCTTATATTATAGATTTGGTAAAGATAGACAACATAGAACTTCCTGATTTTCCATTGCTTTTGGCTCCAATGGAAGATGTTAGCGACCCACCTTTTCGTGCATTGTGCAAAGAACAAGGAGCAGATGTCGTGTATACGGAATTCATTTCCAGCGAAGGATTGATACGAGATGCCGCCAAAAGCGTCATGAAACTCGACATTTACGAAAAAGAGAGACCGGTGGGTATTCAAATTTTCGGAGCCAACTTGGACAGCATGCTTCAAACGGTGGACATCGTAGAGAAATCCAAGCCGGACATCATAGATATCAATTTTGGATGCCCAGTGAAGAAAGTCGTGTCCAAGGGTGCCGGAGCAGGTATCTTGAAAGACATCGATCTCATGGTCTCCCTAACGGAGGCCATGGTGAAAAGGACGCATTTGCCAATTACCGTTAAAACGCGTTTGGGTTGGGATCACGATTCCATAAAGATAGTAGAGGTTGCAGAGCGATTGCAGGACGTGGGTTGCAAGGCCATTTCCATTCATGGCCGTACACGAGCACAGATGTACAAAGGAGATGCCGATTGGAAACCAATTGCACAGGTTAAAAACAATCCAAGAATGCACATTCCCGTATTTGGCAATGGAGACATCACGAGTCCTGAGCGGGCTATGGAAATGCGTGACCACTATGGATTGGATGGTGCCATGATTGGTAGGGCGACCATTGGCAATCCATGGTTTTTCAAACAAGTAAAGCACTTTTTCGAAACAGGGGAGCATTTGGCTCCAATCTCCATCAAAGAACGCGTGGAGGCTGCTCGTAGGCACTTGCAAATGTCCATAGACTGGAAAGGACCGGTTTTAGGAGTTTTGGAAACGAGAAGGCACTATACCAACTATTTCAAAGGCATTCCGCATTTCAAGGAGTACCGAACAAAGATGGTGACCAGTGACGATGCAAAAGATGTTTTTGATGCTTTGGATGAGGTGTTGGACAAATTCGCGGAATATCAATTTGAGAAATAGTTTTTTTATCCTTTAATCAAATCCTTCGTAATTCTCACAGAAGCCATTTTCGAAGCAAGAATTCCCAAAACGGATATTGTGATGAAAACAACAAGAAAGTTCTCCATGTTCAAGGACATCGGGTAAGGCAAGGTTTGCGTTATCATCACCAAGGCGAATTGCTGTTGTATGACAACTACGATGAAACCTATCAAAAGTCCAATGGTAGTACCTACGACAGTCATTGTAACACCTTGATAGAAGAAGATGCGACGAATGTTCTTTAAAGTCGTACCAAGGCTAAAAAGAGTGTTCAAGGTTTTCTTCTTGTCCAAAATCATCATGATGAGTGATCCAATGACGTTGAAGATTAGAATAATGGATACCAGTGTAAGTATCAAATAGACGACAAGGTTTTCGGTATTTAGCATCTTATAAAGAGCATCGTTGAGCTGTACTCTATTCCTAATGCGAATGGTGTCGCCTAAAATGGTTTGTATTTGCGACCTTACGAGATCCTCGTTTGCATCGTCATCCAACTTGAATTCGATGTGAGTCACTTGATTTTTAGAATAATTCAACAACTCCCTGGCCAAACCGATGGACGAATAGATGTAGGTGTCGTTCAATTTTTCGTTGACATCGAAAATACCGACGTTTACGGAACTTAATTGCTTAAAGGCTTGCTTGGTCGAGGTTATTTGCCCTTTTCCAGGTCTAGGTACGTAAAGGTGAACGCGTTTGCCATAATCCAATACACCAACGGATAGACTGTTGGAAACTCCCAATCCAACGACAACTTGATTTGTGTTTTGAGTAAGCCAACTACCATATTTAACTATGGAATCCACGATGTTTACCTTGTTGTAATTCTCGTCTACACCTTTGATGAAGGCAGGATGCTTGTTGTCGTCAAAGGATGCCAATACTCGTTCTTCGACAATTTTCGAGTAGGAGGCGATGCCGTCTATCTCTTTGAGTTTGCTTTCTGCTTCCTGAGTTAACATAAAAGACTTTCCAGCCGTAGTTTCTGCTTTCAGATCAGGATCTATCATGGTGGAAAACTCCAAGGTGAATACCTTTAAGCCTGAAAATCCAGACAATACGACAAAAAGAGAAGCAGAACCTAGAATGATGCCGACAATGGCTATGTAGGTGATGAAATTAATGGCATTGTTGCTGCTTTTGGAGCGTAGATATCGTTTTGCGATGTAATAGGAGACATTCATAGTTTAATATTATAAAAAAATAATGGTATTATGAATGTAAAGTTGAATCATTAAAAAGAATGAGGAAGTTTATGTGTCTGTCGGATTAAGATTTTTTTCGTTTGCCCAAAAGATCCGGATCGTTTATAGGGTCGTCCTTTCCTTTCAGAGATTGTTCGATTCTATCGATGTATTCCAAGGAATCATCAACGAAAAATTGCAATTGGGGCATGCGTCTCAATTGGTTTTTTGTGCGTTGTGCCAATTCATGCTTAATGAAAGGTTGATTGGATTTGATGCCAACGATGAGTTCTTGTGCCTTGTCGTTTGGGAAAATGCTCAAGTACACCTTGGCCATGGACAGGTCCACGGTAACCGATACTTTTGAAACAGATATGATGACACCTCTCATACCTCCTTGAGTAGCAGCTCCTTGTAGGATGTCTACTAAATCACGTTGCAATACCGAAGCTATTTTTTTTTGTCTTTGACTTTCTTCCATCTTCATTGAAATTTAAAAATCATTGCTTTGTAATCGTCTATTTTTGAGCGCAATGACTTTGGTTGAAAACCTTTGTTGGGTTTTATGGTGCAAAAATAGATGTTATTTAAAGATTATCTTACTTTTGAAGACAAAATTCATACCTTAAAGATGAATGGACGCCAAATAAAGGGTGATTTTAGACAAAACTCAGATAAAAATATTTTTTCAATGAACAAGATTGAACACATTGGCATTGCTGTAAAAAGCTTGAAAAACTCCAACGAATTGTTTGCAAAACTATTTGGAGTGCCCCATTACAAGATAGAAGAAGTGAAAAGTGAAGGGGTAAATACCTCTTTTTTCAAAGTAGGAGAAAATAAAATAGAATTGTTGGAGGCAACGAAAGAAGATAGTCCGATAGCTAAATTCATTGATAGAAAAGGAGAGGGAATACATCATATAGCTTTTGATGTGGACAACATAGAATCTGAAATTAAGCGACTTAAGTCTGAAGGGTTCATCGTGTTGAACGAGACACCAAAAAAAGGAGCAGACAACAAGCTGGTGGCCTTTTTACATCCAAAATCATCAAATGGTGTCTTAATTGAGCTTTGTCAAGAGATAAAGGAATAAAAATCCTTGTAAGATTATAAAAATAATATTAGATTTGCAGCCGATTTCGGTCCCATAGCTCAGTTGGTTAGAGCACCTGACTCATAATCAGGTGGTCCTTGGTTCGAGCCCAAGTGGGACCACGCTTAAAACCCTTCTTTTTTAGAAGGGTTTTTTGTTTTTACAATCTTAACAAATGGATTGTCCTTTTAAGTAAGGGAAGTGCGATCAAAGATTTATTTGAAATGCCGCACCACTAGTTTACTACACGAGGATTTGGAGAAGGCTTATTTTAGATAGGCCACTAAATTTTTGTTCGAAGAATGATAAAAACCAGTAATTGCTTTATAATCCAATTATCAGTTGTCAATATTTTAAAAATCATATTTTAGACTTTTGTCTCTTTAATAATACATTACTGAATTGCAAGAGCATGTGTTTAATTAGGGTTGTTTCATAATTACCTGTTATATATATAGATAAGTTTTAAAAAAAAGTGCTGTAATTACAGAAATTGGTTAAACTCTAAATATAAAAGTCATGAAACAAAAAACTATGCTATTAACAAAAGGTATTTGCATAATATTTGCATTGGTGTTGAGCAACTTTGCTTATTCGCAACACAAGAAGACGGATTGGGTTAAACAAGATATAAAAGATCAAAAAAACACCGAAGAAACTATTATGGATCAATTTCCAACACATTATTCGGTTTGGAAAATATTTACAGAAAAATTCACCAATGACATGCGTAAAGTTGGTACGCAGGAAATCACTTTTCCAACACCAAATGGTGAGTTTGAAACATATGTTATTTCCCCATCTAAGGTAGTAGCAGATGAGGTGGCACACTTATATACGATCCAAACATTTACAGGTTATAAAAAAGACGACCCTACAACTCTTGTTTCTTGCGATATAAGTGATGCTGGTTTTCATGCAGCTGTTTATAATGACAAGGAAACATTTTTTATAGAGCCAATGTATAAGAATGAATCAGAAACCGTTATTGCTTATTATAAAAAAGACAATGTTTCCGATAAACTAACATGCAACTTTATAAGTTCTCACATAGGAAATCAAATTGAAAATACTACAAGTTTTAGAACGCCAACCTCAAAAAAAACATTTAGATTGGCCATAGCTGCAGCTGGCGAATATTCACAACAGTTTGGCGGAAACCCAGTTAACACGACTAATGTGTTAGATGCTTTGGCGTCTGGTGTAAATATGATAAACCCTATTTTTTTAAGAGATCTAGGAGTAGAATTTACCCTTGTTAGCAATGCCGCCTTGGTTTATCCAGATCCAAACACAGACCCATTTAATGTTGGAGATGATGTTACAGCTGCTCATACGGCTTGTATAGATGCTTTAGGTGCTTCAGGTTTCGATGTAGGTCATATGGTTATTTGGGCCAATACAGGCGGTGCTGCAGGCTTTGAGGTTGTATGCAATGATGCTCAAAAAGGTTTTGGTTTTTCGGGAGTGAATAGTACCCTTACCACGTTATGGGTAGATTATGTGTCTCATGAAATAGGGCATCAATTTGGATCTGAACACAATTTTGTAGCTCAAGAGTGTGGTCAATCCGTAGATGGTTTTAGGTACGAACCTGGAGAAGGGTCTTCAATCATGTGTTATGCCGGTTTATGTGGTCCACAATCCCAATATGCGCAAGGCTCCGACCCGTTTTTTCATTACGCATCCATTCTCCAAATGCAAACATTTATCAATACTACAAGTTGTGCTACAACCGATGCTTCTGGCAATACGGCATCTCCAGAAGCCAATGCCAATGCAGATTTGACCATACCAAAACAAACACCGTTCATTTTGGTCGGTACTGGTACTGATGCAAATGATGCAGCCAACAATTTAACCTACGATTGGGTTCAGTACGATGGTTCAAGTCCAGCTGTAACAGGTTCTCCCAATTGCAATTCTACAAATGCGCCAATGTTTAGATATCGTCCAGCTGTGAGTGACAATTATCGTAGCTTTCCACAATATGATGATATTTTAGCAGGCAATAATGACCAACAATGGGAAAAGTTACCTTGTGCAGCTAGAACAATGAATTTTTCTTTAACCGTTAGAGATAACAATACCTCTTTTGGTAGAATTGGAGAAGACAAAACTTTAGTTACCGTAGCTAACACAGGACCTTTTGATGTTACCAGTCCAAATGGTGGCGAAACATTAACAGGGAATACCTCCTATACAGTGACATGGACGGTAAATGGTACCGACTCACATTGTAATAACGTAGATATCTTGGTTTCTACAGATGGCGGCACAAGTTATACGGTTGTGGCCGATGCAACGACCAACGATGGAACAGAAAGCATTACCATACCTAATATAGCAACTACCACTGCAAGAGTTTTGGTTAGATGCGATGTTGCTGGAGACTTTAGGTCGGCTTCTACTTTTTATGATGTATCTAACGCTAATTTCACAATAGATGAAAACTTAAGCGTGGATGATTTTGAGACTTTGGGCATTTTGGTCCATCCTAACCCGGCGTCCAATGAAGTGTTTATTAGGTTAACAAATCCAGAAAATTACTCGTATCACTTGGTCGACATTAGAGGAAGAAGTATCTTGAAAGGACAATTCGACAATTCTACACGTATTCAAACAGGTCATTTGAATACTGGAGTTTACTTTCTAGAATTAAATCAGGAGCGTTCTAGAAGAACTGTTGTCAAGAAACTTATTATTCAGAATTGATTGTATTTTGATAAATTGGATAGGTATGTTGAGTATGAGTTTACATAAAGTAGTTTTTATAACAACAATGTCCATGTTGTTATTCTGCGGTTGCTCTTCTTTAAATGTCAGAAAGTCGAATTTTCAAGTCACTTATATAAAATTCAAGGGGAGGCTTTCAACAGAGCCGCATTTTATGATCAAACTAAAAGGCGATTCCGTTCATTATAACGGAATCGCAAATATGCTTGTTTTAGGTGAGCGAAATTTCACAATTTCAAAAGCCGAATTAGAGAAGATCAAAGAAGCATTTGAACAAAGTGATTTTTCTGATTTCGACAAACTTTATCAAGGAAACATAAGAGATTTACCTATGACCTCAATGACTTACAACAATTATGAGGTAAGGTTTCAAGACAAACAAGCTCCTGAAAAATTAAAGAGGCTAGAGCATTTGTTGGAAGACTTAATAACTACTCATATTGAAGAATAAACCAAATCAAACTATAAAACGACATCTACAAATTGCCTTTTATTTAATCCCAATTTTGTTGATGAACGAATACAGGTCGTACTTTATTAATCAAGTAGCATCAAAACGTTAAACCCTCGGTAAGTCATCACCCGATTTTAGGGGCAATAGAGAGTCTCCCATCAAATATCCATCGACGTGATGTGCAACTTGTCGACCTTCGGAAATGGCCCAAACAATCAACGATTGTCCTCTTCTCATATCTCCAGCGGCAAAGATTCCTGCAATGTTTGTCTTGTAGTTTTTGGTTGTAGCCCTTATGTTGTTTCTAAAGTCCAGTTCCAAACCAAATTGCTCAGCCATGGTTTTTTCAGAACCAGTAAAACCCAGTGCCAATAGAGCTAAGTCACAATCCCATGTTTTCTCGGTATTGGGAATTTCTTTTAACTCAGGACGTTTGCCTTCTTTGAAGACCCATTCGACTTCAACAGTTTTCAAAGCTTTTAAATGGCCATTTTCGTCACCAATGAATTCTTTAGTCGAAATGCTGAAGAAGCGTTCTACGCCTTCTTGGTGGGATGAGCTAGTTCTCAATCGCATGGGCCAATAAGGCCAAGGTTGGTGTGCTGGGCGACCCTCGGAAGGTTTGCTCAATATCTCAAAATTGGTCACGGATCTTGCACCCTGACGATTGGATGTCCCAATGCAATCCGAACCCGTATCTCCTCCTCCAATCACAATTACGTTTTTGCCGGTTGCCAGAATTTCTTCTTTAAAGTCTCTGATGCCGTCTACACGCTGGTTGTTTTGTTTTAGATAATCCATTGCTTGTACAACTCCTTTCAAGTGCGCTCCTTTTATGGGGATGCTTCTCCTAACGGTTGCTCCGCCACACAGGACTATGGCATCGTAATTGTCTTTCAGCCTTTTTGTACTTATGTTTTTCCCAACGTGTGCATTGGTTTCGAATAGTATGCCTTCTTCTTTCAAAATGTTCAATCGTCTATCGATGACGTCTTTTTGAAGTTTGAAATCGGGGATGCCATAACGTAGCAATCCACCAATTTTTGCATCGCGTTCAAAGACTGTTACCGAATGACCTGCTCGATTGAGTTGTTGAGCCGCGGCCAAGCCAGAAGGACCAGATCCCACAACTGCTATTTTTTTTCCAGTGCGCTCTTTGGGAGGGGTTGCTATGACCCAGCCTTCTGCAAAGGCGGTTTCAACTATGTTTTTCTCTATGTTTTCGATGGAAACGGGATCTTCATTGATGCCTAAGACACAAGCTTCTTCGCAAGGGGCTGGGCATAGACGTCCCGTGAATTCTGGGAAATTGTTTGTGGCATGCAGCATTTGTGCGGCTTGTTTCCATTGCCCTTTGTAGACTAGGTCGTTGAAATCAGGAATTAAATTGCCAAGCGGGCATCCGCTATGGCAAAAGGGAACACCACAATCCATACAACGTGCTGCTTGGTCTTTCAATTCTCCTTTCTTCATTGGAATTGTAAATTCCTTGTAGTTTTTGAGTCGGTTTTCTATGCTATCCCGACCGTCTATTTGTCTGTCGATTTCTAAAAATCCTGTTGCCTTTCCCATCTTGCTATGCGTTTATTTTTTGTTCTTCCTTTAATCTTGTCAATGCTTGTTTGTATTCTTCGGGCAATACTTTGATGAATTTAGTCCGTTCTTTTTCCCAATTTTCAAGAATGCGTTGTGCCAATGGGCTCAATGTTGCATTGTAATGGTTTTCTATGAGTAGTTTCAATTTGGCCAGATCTTTGGGATGATCTACTGGATCCAAATTCAAGCCTTCTGGATTGCATTGCGCTAGGAAGGTTTTGCTCTTATCGTATACATAGGCTATTCCACCACTCATTCCTGCTCCGAAGTTTCTTCCGACTTCACCAAGGACAACCGTGATTCCTCCTGTCATGTATTCACAGCCATGGTCACCGATCCCTTCTACGACAGCAAGAGCTCCTGAGTTTCTAACACAAAAACGTTCTCCAGCCTTTCCGTTTACATATACTTCTCCAGATGTAGCACCATATAGGGCAACATTGCCAATGATGATGTTTTCTTCCGGAATGATCGTTGCTTCTTCCGGAACTTTTACGATCACTTTTGCGCCAGACAGGCCTTTGCCTAGATAGTCGTTGGAGTTTCCGTTGAGGGTCAAGGTCAAGCCTTTGGTGGCAAATGCGGCAAAACTTTGGCCAGCAGAACCCGTGAAATTGATTTTCAGGGTATTGTTTGGCAATCCATTTGCGCCATGGATTTTGGAAATCTCATTGCTTAAGATGGCGCCAAAGGCTCTATCCATGTTCGTGATCTTGGAATCTATGACTGTCTTCTCCTTTCGAAATAGTGCTGGATGCGCCTGATGAATGATTTTGAAGTCCAATGCTTTTTCGAGATTGTGATCTTGTGGTTCGGTATTGTATAATTTGGTGTCTTCCAAAACGTCTACCTTATGTAGAATGGGAGATAGGTCCAAGCCATTGGACTTGTAAAAGTCGATGGTTTCGCTTCTATCCAATTTTTGCACTTGACCAACCATTTCATCGACTGTCCTGAAACCAAGTTGAGCCATTATCTCTCGCAATTCTTGAGCAACGAAATACATGAAATTTACGACGTGTTCTGGTTTTCCTTTGAATTTCTTGCGTAATTCCGGGTTTTGTGTTGCGATGCCTACAGGACAGGTGTTTAAATGGCACACACGCATCATTACACAGCCAGAGGCTACCAATGGAGCTGTTGCAAAACCGAACTCTTCGGCTCCTAGAAGACATGCTATTGCTACGTCTCTCCCAGTTTTCAATTGCCCGTCGCATTCTAAGGTTACACGATTTCTCAAGTTGTTCATCACCAGAGTTTGCTGTGCTTCGGCCAGACCCAATTCCCAAGGGAGGCCAGCATGTCTTAATGATGTAAGAGGTGAAGCTCCCGTTCCTCCATCATGGCCAGAAATTAGGATGACGTCTCCCTTGGCTTTGGCTACGCCAGCCGCTACCGTCCCTATGCCGACTTCGGAAACCAATTTCACATTGATTCTTGCTTCTCTGTTGGCAGATTTTAGATCGTAGATTAATTGTGACAAATCCTCAATGGAATAGATGTCGTGATGAGGTGGTGGTGATATCAAACCGACATAAGGTGTCGAGTGTCTTGTCATGGCAATCTTCGGGTTCACCTTTGAGCCTGGCAATTGTCCTCCTTCTCCAGGTTTTGCTCCTTGAGCCATCTTTATTTGGATTTCTGAAGCGTTCGTCAAATAATTTGAGGTAACTCCAAAACGACCGGAAGCGACTTGTTTGATTGCTGAGTTTTTCCAGTCTCCATTGGAACCTTTGTAGAAACGATCTTCATCCTCTCCTCCCTCTCCAGAGTTGCTTTTTCCACCAATGCGATTCATTGCAATTGCCAAGTTCTCATGAGCTTCCTTGCTTATGGAACCATAGGACATCGCCCCGGTTTTGAAGCGTTTTACGATCTTTGTCCAAGGTTCTACGTCCTTTAAGGGAATGGGATCGAAATTGGTGAATTCGAACAAGCCTCGAATGGTCATCAATTGTTTGGTTTGCTCATTTACCAGTTTGGAGTATTCCTTATAACTGCTATGTTTGTTACTGCGAACCGACTCTTGTAGTTTTGCTATGGTCAATGGGTTGAACAAGTGCTTTTCCCCATTTCGCCTCCATTTGTATTGCCCGCCGAATTCTACGCCAAGAGTCGTCTTATATGCTTTTTTATGACGTTTGTAAATCTCTTTTTCAATTTCCCTGAGACCGATACCTTGAATCCTTGTAATGGTATTTGGAAAATATTCATTTACCACTTTGGTGCTTAAACCAATGCATTCGAAGAGTTGTGAGCCGCGATAGGAGTTTAAAGTGGAAATTCCAATCTTGTTCATTACCTTCAAGATTCCCATTCCGACTGCCTTGTTGTAGTTTTTAATTGCGGTTAGGTAATCCAAGCCTTCAATGTCATTGTCCTTGACTTGATCGTAGACGATTTCGTTTACTATGTAGGGATTGATTGCGCTTGCGCCATAACCAAACAACAAGGCGAAATGATGCACTTCGCGAGGTTCGGCAGACTCGATGATCAAGCTTGCCTTTGCACGTTTTCCTAGTTTGTACAATTCATGATTCACATATGAGCAGGCCAACAAGGCTGGGATGGGTGCGTGTTTTTCGTCTACGCCTCTATCTGATAGGATGATGATGTTACCTCCTTTGTCTATGGCCTCACTTGCTTGTTCTACCAACTTTTTCAAGGCGTGTTCCAATTCATTTAAACCGTTGTCTATCCTGTATAGCATTGGAATGGTGGTGACTACGAAATCAGGATTATGGGTGTAGCTCTTGATCTTGTCCAGATCGTGTTTTGAAATTACGGGGTTTTGAATCTTGAGTTTGCGACACTGCTCTTCGTTTATTTTGAAAAGATTGGTGTCACTACCCAACGTCAAGCTAATGTCCGTGATGAGTTTTTCACGGATGCCATCCAATGGAGGATTGGTTACTTGAGCGAACAATTGTTTGAAGTAATTGTAGATTAACTGGGGTCTTTTAGATAAAATGGCGATTGGCGTATCGTTGCCCATGGATCCAATGGGTTCTTTCGCCAATTGTGCCATAGGCCGAATAATGGTGTTTAAATCTTCTTTTGTATAACCGAAAACGATTTTTCGTTTCTCCAAGTTGCCTTCATTGTGTCGTATTGCTCCTTTCTTGGCCGGAATGTCTGCCAAATGGATCAAGTTTCCATTCAACCACTTCTTGTAGGGATGTTTGGAAACGATGTCTTCCTTTATTTCTTCATCTTTGATGATTCGACCTTCGTTCATGTCTACCAAGAACATTTTTCCGGGTTCCAATCTCCCGTGGTGCGCTATGTTTTTTGGATCGATGTCTATTACCCCGGTTTCCGAAGACATGATGACATAACCATCTTTTGTGACAGAATATCGAGATGGTCGCAAACCATTTCTATCCAAGATGGCTCCTATGTAATTGCCATCGGTAAAAGGTATTGATGCGGGGCCATCCCAAGGCTCCATGATGCATGAATTGTATTCATAGAAGGCCTTTTTTGCTTCAGACATATTGGGATTCTTTTCCCAGGCTTCAGGTACCAACATCATCATTGCTTCTGGTAGTGATCGTCCTGTCATCAATAGCAATTCCACGATCATGTCCATTGATGCAGAATCCGATTTTCCAGGAAGTATTATGGGAAATAGACTTTTCATGTCGTCATTGAACCATTCACTTTCCATTAATTCTTGGCGGGACAGTGTGCGTGACACGTTTCCGCGAAGCGTATTGATTTCACCGTTGTGGCACATATATCGAAATGGCTGTGCCAAATCCCAAGTTGGAAACGTATTCGTCGAAAAGCGTTGGTGTACCAATGCCAATCGTGTGACTAGAGAAGGATCTTGTAATTCTCTGTAAAACAGCTTGATGTCCTCTGGTATCAACAGTCCTTTGTATATTATGGTTTTTGACGATAGGCTGGGTAGGTAAAAACGAGTGCTTTCCGACAGTTTTGAATTGGATATGTGATGTTCCACTTTTTTTCTGGCGGTGAATAACTTTAAGTTAAACTGAAAATCATCTTGATTCTTTTCTGCCTTGCCTATAAATATTTGTTTTATGAAAGGAACGGTTTTGGCTGCCACGCTTCCTATAACAGATTCATCCACCGGTACATTTCTCCAGCCTAAAACTTCCAACCCTTGTTCTTTGATATGGAATTCAAATTGTTGGATGCAGTAATCTCTTTGGTTTTCCTTCTGTGGAAGGAAAACGTTGCTTACCGCATAGTCGCCTGCTTTTGGTAAATCGAAGTCACAATTGTTTACGAAGAAATCATGGGGAATGTCTATTAGGATGCCAGCCCCATCCCCGGTTTTTCCATCACTGCTCACCGCTCCACGATGCTCAAGCTTTTCTAGGATTTCAAGTGCTTTGTGGATGATGTCATTAGAGGTGTTTCCTTTTAAACTACAAATAAAACCTGCGCCACAATTTTCGTGTTCGAATTCTGGTAGATAAAGTCCTTGTTTTTTCAGCATAATTGTCAGTTTTTAGGGTTCGTTTTGTCTCTTGACCGACACTAATGTATAATGAAGAATTCGCAATATGAAATTTGTAATTGATTATTCCGAAATTGAAAAAATAAGCCTTTTAAAACATTGATTTACCATTTTTAGGTGTCAAATTTTATCAAATGAGCATCATGAAATTCAATAAATGCTTAAAAGTTGTTATTGATGATTATTGAGTGTTGTTTGTTTATTGGTGATTAATTTTTGTTAAAATTTAAATATTGATGAGAATTGTGTAAAATTGATTGTTTGAATAACTATGACCAAAATATTTTATTTTTGTTGAAGAAATAATAGGAGGTGGATAATTTCGATATTACTTGACTGGATCGATTCTCATTATTGAGACTAATGAACCACTAAACAAATCAAAATGGCCATTTTTTTTAGATTTGAAAGTCCCTATAATGGATGCAAATTTATTGTTACATTGATTTTTTAACAGACCACGATCTCTTCCAGAAAGAGAAATCCAAATTGAGTTTTTATAATTATGCTTTTCATAATCAGACTTCTTAACGTAAATGGCTGTTCCTTCAAAATCCAAAACTAAGAAACCTCTTACTCTAACAACTTTCCCATCATATTTATCAGGATGATCAATAAGTTCTTTAATTGAAACAAACATTATTTCTCCAGAAGAGTTTTCTTTATTCTTTTGAATGAATTTCTTTAAAGCATCTTTTTCTTGACCAGAAGAAAAAGAAACAATTGATAAAAGGATGATCACTAATAACGACTTTTTCATAAGAATGCTATCGGTTTTTTTAAGATAAGTAAACGATAACAAGAGCAAAATATTTCAATTTAGCTCAAAAAAAGAAATAACTAGATTTCACGCATTAGCTCTTAAAAGGAACCTACGCCGAGTTTCGACTGGCATTTATGTTTCCGAACAACGAACGTGTAACCAATTTCTCGAAAATGGCGATACGTTCTGTGTCTTTTACTTCTGCTTTTTCAAGTTCTTGAATTTGTTTCAAAGCAAATTGTTGTATTGTCAACAATGGCAATACTATGGATTCTCTAATGTTTATTGATGCTTTCCCTGCAGGTTCTTCTTGCATTAATTCGGCATACCCCGTCAGTTTTAAAATGAGGCGTTTCGTAGTTTCGTATTCTGTGAAGATGATAGTCCAAAATTCTCCATATTCGGGGTCTTCACTCATATATTTGGTCAAGTCGAAAAATGATTTGGACAAGGACATCATACTATTCTCAATCAATGTCTTGAAGAAACTCGAGGTTTTGAATAGTTTTTGCACTTTTTCAAATTCACCAGAATCTTCATAATGCTTCAAAGCTGTACCTACACCAAAAAAGCCAGGTACGTTTTGTTTCAATTGACTCCATGATCCAACAAATGGGATTGCCCTTAAATCCTCAAAGACCAAACCATCAGCCTTGCCTCGTTTGGATGGTCGGCTACCAATGTTGGTTTTTGCATAATATTTTAAAGTACTCATATGTTCCAAATACGAAATGAATTTAGGGTGCTGTTTGAAATCGACATAAGCCTTGTAGCTGAGCTTTGCCAAGTTGTCCATTACGGTTCTGTTTTCTGGTAGCATCCTCAAATCTGAATCACTCAAACTATTGTGTATGCCTGAGCTGATGAGTTGTTCCAAGTTGTATTGGGAGGAATCCAAAGTTCCGAAATTAGAACTTATTGTTTGTCCTTGAATGGTCAGTTGTACTTCTTTGTCCTCAATCGTAGGGCCTAATGAGGCATAAAAATTATGTGTTTTCCCGCCTCCTCTGGCTGGCGGTCCACCTCTTCCATCAAAGAAGATCACGGTTATGTCGTATTGTCTTGAAATTGTAGTCAAGCGTTCTTTGGCTTTGTAGATAGCCCAATTTGCCATTAAGTATCCGCCATCTTTTGTTCCATCGCTAAAACCAAGCATTATGGTTTGCTTGTTTCCTCGTTTTGCCAAATGAGCACTGTATTCTGGGTTGGTATATAGTTCCTCCATTACCAAATGTGCGTTTTCCAAGTCGGTGATGGTTTCAAAGAGGGGACCGATATCTACGGTTAATTCATCCTGAAAGGCAACCAATTTCAACATGGCAAACAATTGCATTACGTTTAGTGTGGTTTGGTTGTTGCTAATGATATAGCGGTTTGCCGCACGTTCTCCGTTGGTTTCTTGAATGGTCTTTATGGCTTTCATCGTGTTCAATGCCTTCAATGTGTCTTCGTCTTCTATCAACGACAAATCCACTGTTCCCTTTATTTTGGATAGAACTTGTACTTGCTCGCTTTCAGGAAGATCGTAATAGTTTTCAGGAAAGATGTCGTTTCCATTCTTGGCCAAGGCACTTACCATGTTGTTGAAGGTTTTGTCATGTGCTCGACTATCTTGCCTAATGTCCAATGTCGAGAAATGAAAGCCAAACAAATGGATTTTGTTGAGCAGACTTGTGATTTCTGAAACGTAAAGCGATTGATGCTTGTCTATAACCAATTGCTTGATGTCTTTCAATTCTGAAACGAATAGCTCTAAGGTTAGCTCGGATTCCTTGTGAAGCAAAGTGGCATACAACCCCCTTTCCAGTTCGGCAATGCGGTCTTCAACATCCTCAAATGTTAGTTTTCTTTTTAATTTTCGAATGTCCCTATAGTAATTTTTAATTATGGTTTCGTGTAGGCGAGCAGCTACTTTCAGTGTCGTTTCTGGAGTTACGAATGGGTTGCCATCCCTATCGCCTCCAGGCCAAAAACCAATATTCACGATATCGTTGTCTATTTGTTTTCCGTCGAAGATGTTTTGTTGGATGTAGTCGTAAATTTTTCCAAAGGATTGATAAAACACATTTTCCAAATACCAAATCAAACTCACAGCCTCGTCATAAGGCGTTGGTTTCTCATGTTTGAAAAATGGTGTTTTCCCCAATTGCGCCAAAAGGTCGTTTATCATGAGTAGATCATTGTCTTTTATGGCTTCCGTCAAATCGGTAATGATACCCAAAACCGAACCTGGATAAAATTGTGTAGGATGGGCAGTCAATACGATACGAACCTTAAACTCTTCCAAATAGCTGCGTAAGGTATCCAACTTGTTTTCGGCAGAGGCAGTTTCTTTCAAACTGCGCAAGGTGCCAATGCCATCCATGTTGTTTATTACTGGAAAGGCAGCATCTTCGATGGCATCAAACAATACTACCTGACGTTCTATGTATTGTATGAAGCGAAAGAGCAGATTTATTTGGCTTTCTGGTGTACGTCTAGCCTGGTATTTTTCAAAAAAATCATTGACAATCGACGTTGGGTCGTCTCCTTTGGAAAATCCTTTTGTACATGTTTCGTGAAATAGTGGTAGCAATACGCCGGTCTTTGTGATGGTGTCGAAAGGCAAAGTCATGAATATGCTATTGTATATTTGATACTTTGACAATACATTTTGATTGAAACGCGTTAATTTTGGTTGAGTTGCCATAAACTTAAAATTTAATACTAAAAGTACTAAAGATTAGCTATGTAGTATTGTCAATTGGTCATTTTTGCGAATAAACAGATAATCGTTTCAAGAAATAGAGAAATGGTAAAAAAGCAGCATGAATAATTCCATATTGATACTAGTGTCAGGACTTGTTTTATTCCGAAAACCATTCGTCGACACTTAAATGCCACCCACCGACACTTAAATTCAATTAAACGAAACCTAAAAGCAATTCGATCCAATTTATATTAATTTTCATAAATTAATCCAAATATAGACTCCTAAAGATGAATAAGATTTTAAATGTACTTTTAATAGAAGACGACACAATAGAAATAATGAAATTGAATAGAACTATTTCATCATTGAAACTCAATCATAACATCATTGAAGCAAACAATGGGGAAGAAGCTCTAAAAATTTTGGAACAAAAAGAGATGCTTCCTGACATTATTTTATTAGATTTAAACATGCCAAAGATCAATGGCATAGAATTTTTGTCCATTTTAAAGAAAGACAATCTATTAAAACACATCCCTACCATAGTGTTGACAACATCAAACAATCAAAAAGATTTGTTGGAATGTTATAAAATAGGAATTGCAGGTTATGTATTGAAACCCTTGCGTTATGAAGAATACGTCTCCAAGATAGAAATACTATTGTCCTATTGGGCCATTAACGAGTTAACAAAAGAAATATAAATGAAAGGCATTGTTTTTACAGAGTTTTTAGATTTGGTAGAAGATAAATTTGGGTTGGAAATGGTAGATAACATCATCAATGGTTCTCAATTGGAATCTGAAGGCGTCTATACTGCAGTTGGAACCTACAAGTTTTCAGAAATGTTGCAACTACTCAAGAGCTTGAGTGAAAACACGGGGCTTTCCATTGATGATCTGTTGCTTGTCTATGCCGAACATTTTTTCGACGTTTTAAAAGTTAGTTATCCAGGGTTGTTCGCAACTTACGAAGATCCAATAGACATGTTGGCCTCCATAGAAAATCACATTCACGTAGAGGTGAGAAAAATATATCCGGATGCGGAATTGCCAACTTTTGTAATAGAGGAAAAAACAGAAAACTCCCTAATCATGATTTACAAATCGAGTAGGGCAATGCATCATTTTGGTTTGGGATTGATGAACAAGACCTTTGAACATTTCAACGAAACGGCTACTATAACCCTTGAGAAGATAAAAGAAGACGGAACCGAGGTGAAATTCATTGTCAATAAAAATCAATGAGTCAAAACCAAATTGACATACTGCAACGGGCATTGCATCGTGAAAGACTAGCCAGAAAGCAAGCTGAAAAAATTCTTGAGGATAAATCGTTGCAACTCTACAATACTGCCGAAGAATTAAAGAAAGCAAATGAAAAGTTGGGGCAACTCTTAGATGAGAAAACGTCGCAATTACAAGGTGTTTTCGAAAACATAAATGATGCATACCTAGTAATGGATCTTAGTGGCAATGTTCTGAAAATGAACGATGCTGCAATAGATCTCTTTGGCTACGACATAGATGAAGAAGACCTTAATGTGATTAATCTCATTTACAAGGAAGACTATACCTATGCAATGGAATCCTTCATGCAGTTAAGGGAGGAAGGTTTTTTTACAGATTATACAGCCCGTGTCTTTACCAGGCGAAAGGAAGTGAAGTGGGTACATATTAATGCCAGCGTTGTTTACGACAAACAAAATAAGCCAATAGCAGCCCAAGGTGTAGTAAGAGACATTACTGAAACAAAATATACTACAGAGTTAATTGAAGAGCAAAAAAAGCAATTGGATGTCATAGTCGAAAATGCACCATTTGGCATAGCGTTGACACAATTTGGAAAGATGTTAAAAACCAATAGGGCATTTCAAAACCTATTGGGATATACGGAAGAAGAGCTTAAAGTTACCACGGTAAAAGATATTTCTGTAGTTGAAGACTATCCAGAATCTAGAATTCAAATGGAAAAAATGAACTCGGGAGCCATCGACAATTTCGTCATAAACAAAAGATACAAAAAGAAGGATGGTTCTATAATATGGGCAAAAACCAATGTGAATGCTGTTAGAGATCAATTGGGAAATACAAAATATCAAGTAGCCTTAATAGAGGACATTACCTCAGAAAGAGAAAAGACATTGATCATAGACATGATCAATGAAGTTGCCAAATCCATTTTGGGAAAGGTAGACATCTATGAGATAGCTTGGGAAATAACCAACAGCATAGCCAAGTTTTTGGGAACTGAAGATTGTGTTATTTATTTGGTAAACAACAAGGAAAAGACGATAGAGCAAATTGCAACTTATGGTGAAAAGTTAAATGAGAAGAACCAAATTGCCAATAAGATGACATTGCATCTTGGGCAAGGCATAGTGGGAATGGTAGCGCAAACTGGAAAGGCGCAAATTGTAAACGACACCTCAAAGGATGACAGGTATGTTGTGGATGGAAAAAGGAGGTTATCGGAAATAACGGTGCCAATTTTAAGAGACGGGGAGGTTATCGGAATAATAGATGCAGAGCACAACGATAAAAACTATTATACGAAAGAACACCTAAGAACGATACAGAACATTGCAAATTTGGTGGCAATGCAACTGAAGAGTGCCATCAATTTGAGAGAACGTGAAAAAGCCGAATCACAAAATGTAGAGTTGCTGAAGGCATTGGAGAAGAGGAATAATGAACTGCAAGAGTATGCACATGTTGTTTCACATGATTTAAAGTCTCCATTGCGTAGTATCAATGCTTTGACAGCCTGGATCAAAGAAGACAACAAAGGGAAGCTGGATGCAGTTAGTCTTCAGAATTTCGGATTGATAGAAACGACCTTGGAAAAAATGGAGCAACTCATTATCGATATCTTGGAGTATTCCAGCATAGGTACAGATGCCAATGTCACCAAAAGGGTGAATTTGCATAACATTGTCAACGATCTAAAACAAGTATTGTACGTGCCTAAGCATATTTCCATAGAGGTGTTGAAGGTGTTGCCAACCGTTAAAGGAGATAAAGTCAAGTTTCAACAGGTATTTCAGAATTTAATTGGCAATGCCATAAAGTTTAACGATAAAGAAAAAGGATTGATTGAAATAGATTATTTTGAGCATAAAACGCATTATCAATTCTTGGTAAAAGACAACGGGGTGGGAATAGAGAAAAAATATCATGACAAGATCTTTAAAATCTTTCATTCTTTGGACAATAGCAAGGCATCCTCGGGTATTGGTTTGTCCATAGTCAAGAAGGTGATAGATTTATATCAAGGTGAAGTTTGGGTGGAATCGAAATTGAACAAAGGCGCGACATTTCATTTTACAATAAAAAAATAAACAATAATGGAGCAACCCAATCTATCCTACATTAGAAGCTTGTCCGGTGGGGACAAGGTCTTCGAAGCAAAATTAATTGAGGTGATACAATCTGAGTTTCCCGTTGAAAAAGCGGTTTACATTGAAAATGTTGAAGCCGAAAAATATGAAGAAACAGCAGAAAATGTACACAAACTTAAACATAAAATTAGTATTTTAGGACTAGAGAAGAGCTATGAAGTCGCTGCCAAATTTGAAAACAACTTAAAAGAAGGAAGCAGTATTTTGAAAGAAGAGTTTGAAAACATCTTAAAAAACATAACGAACTATTTGACCACACTATAATTACCATTTATGAATTGTATTATTATTGATGATGAAACTACAGCAAGACTTATTATAAATCAATTGTGCTCCCAAATAGAAAGTCTAAACGTATTGGCAGAGTTTCCCAACGCCATTCAAGCCATTAAGTTCTTGAACCAGAATGAAGTCGATTTGATCTTCTTGGATATTCATATGCCTGATTTTACTGGGTTTGAC
This sequence comes from Bizionia sp., assembly GCA_020631395.1. Taxonomy (GTDB): domain Bacteria; phylum Bacteroidota; class Bacteroidia; order Flavobacteriales; family Flavobacteriaceae; genus JAHDHI01. The sequence continues at coordinate 13,538 of JAHDHI010000053.1, read as the reverse complement.
TTCATTCAAACATTGAAGAATCCACCAAAAATAGTATTGACTACTTCCGATTCCAATTTTGCAATCGAAGCTTTCGAATACGATTGCATTGTGGATTACTTGGTGAAGCCAATATTATTTCCTCGGTTTCAAAAAGCCGTCCAAAAGGCAACTGTGAAAACTGTTGCAAATGCCTCTCTTGGAACAGGTGAGGTAGAAACAACCTCAGGAAACGATCTTTATATAAACATAGACAGGCGTCTCATAAAGATAGACATTTCGAGCATTTATCTCATAGAAGCCAAAGGCGACTACATTAATGTAAAAACAGAAAACAAAAATTACACGGTACATTCCACTTTAAAGAAGATCGAAGAGAAATTGCCATCCGATTTGTTTTTGAAAGTACACCGTTCATATATAATCAACGTTAAAAAGATAATTGACATCGAAGATAACAGTGTACTCATTAAAAAAGACGTTATTCCGGTAAGTCGTTCGAATAGACCTGAATTGATGCAACGCCTTAATCTATTATAATACATTTCGTCGATACTTTTATGTGTTTCATCCCGTCAAAAGCCCCTTCAAACGAAAATAGAACCTATTCTCTGTTTTGAATACTTAACTTTATATCAATAGTTCATTCTAGAATTATAGATTAATAGCGTATGTCAAGGCAAAAGGTTTCTTTTGCCTTTTCTTCATTATATGCTTAAATCCGATATTTCACAATTTGCTCTCAATGCAATTTTTCAAAAGACTTCGTTATTGGGTACAAGTGACGCTTTATG
>JAHDHI010000053.1:0-12665 GCA_020631395.1 Bizionia sp. | reverse complement strand
CTGTATGAATTCCGAATAAGGCATCGCTCTATGTAAAAGGAATGCTTTGACTCGTATGCGAACATTAGAATGTTTTGTGTGCCATTGGAAAAGGGCATTTATAATCATAGAGACTGGTTTGATGCCATTCGACGACATTTTTCTGCATTTCACCTTGTCAAATCATCCTACAGACGAAAAAAACTCACGGCCTTTCCTCTATAGGTTAAATTTGAGTCAAAGATGCTTCACTGGGAAGCATTATAGATTGATAGCAAGGTAAAAGGCAAAAGAATGGGAGCTCTTTTGCCTTTTTTGTGTCATATTGTTAAGTTAGATCTTAAACCTCCCACTTCACAATCTTTCTCTCAATGCAATTTTTCAAAAGACTTCGTTATTGGGTACAAGTGACGCTTTATGGTGAGAGAGTTCTGTATGAATTCCGAATAAGGCATCGCTCTATGTAAAAGGAATGCTTTGACTCGTTTGCGAACATTTGAATGCTATTTGGGCCATTGCAAAAAGGTCTCTTAATCAGATAGATTGGCTTGATGTCATCCGACAACATTTTTATACACTTCACCTTGTCAAATCATTCTTCAAGCGAAAAAAACTCACGGCCTTTTCTTTAAAGGTTAAATTTGAATCAAAGAAGCTTCACTAAGACGTTTCATAGAATTAGTAGAAAGGTTGAAAGGCAAAAGAATGGGGACTCTTTTGCCTTTTGTTTTTAATATTGTCAAAATACAGCTCACCTATAGTTAAAGGCAACTAGTCTAAGCTTTTAATGAGCCAATCGAATAATTTCTTTCAAAAAAACGTAATAAAATAGTTTTGCTACCATAACGCTTAATAGAAACATCATGAGACACTCTAATTACTCTTATAGGAAGATTTTTATCTTGTTGACAATAACCTTTTTGAGTTTGGGTGTTGGAGCTCAAAACGCACCTTTTAATTGCGAGAGCAATGCCTATTTATTTCAATACAATGATGTCTATGCCATAGATTTGGCCTCAGGGAGTTCCTATGAGGTGGCTACTGATGTCACTTCAGGGAATATCAACGCAGCTGCCTACAACCCAGCAGACGGTTTTATTTGGGGATCATTGAGTTCTCCGGCAAAAACGATTGTAAGAATTGACAAGGATTTTTTGACTACTACCTTCTATGTGGATGAGTTGCCAACTGGGAACAGATATGTTGGAGGTATAAATAGTACTGGAGTATATTACTTGAAAGGTGGAGGGACCACATACTATAGAATAGATTTGGATCCTAATTCTCCAACCTATTCACAGCATTTGAGTACAGAAACTCTATCACAAAGCATAAGCAATCACGACTGGGCATTCAATGCAGTCGATGGTCATTTGTATACCGTGGAAAAAGGGACCAACATACTATACCGAATCAATGCAACTACGGGGCAAGTCATAAGCTTGGGGGAGGTGCCGATACTTTCTGGGTTGAATTACACCTATGGTGCAGTCTATTTTGATGCTTCTGGTCGATTCTATGTTTCTGCCAACCAAACAGGAACCATCTATGTGATACAAGATGTTCAAGATCTAGACGGCATAAATGCAATGGACTCTAACCTTTTTGCCTTCGGGCCATCGAGTTCGAGCAATGATGGAGCAAGATGTCCAACAGCATCAGTACCGCAAGAGATATGTGACAACGGAATAGATGACGATGGAGATGGGTTGACAGATTGTGAAGATCCTTCATGTTCAGGAGTTGCTGAGTGTCCAACTATGGAAGCACCTACATCAGGAGGTAATGAAGGCGGTTTGGAAAGCAATAACAGATTGTCCGAGCAAATAAACAAACGTAATTTCAATCGAGCGAAAAACAGTTACAAATTCGACAGGACAACGGCAAAGCGTTTTGTAAAACCATCAAATTATGGGAACAGAACCACTAATTCTGGGATCCAACTAACTGATTTGGTTCCAGTGAATACTATCGGGGAAGATTATATCATAGAATCCTCACCTATGGATTTGATAGAAATAACGAACGCGACCGAGTTGTATGCAGTGGATTATATGGAAAATGGCGAAGCAGTAGCCTCCATATTGGCGCTAAAAACAGAGAATGGTGTCTACGAGCACACTAAATACATCTGTGACAGGTTGTTGGGAGCTCAGCTCATTTCAGTGTCCACAATAGACATAGGTGAACAATCTTTCATAAAATCGATCATTAGAAATGTGGATGGATCAATGGAATTTGTCTTAAGTCTATCTGCCAAGATAATAAATGACGACACCAATTTTTCAATAGAAAGTCATTGGAATCTGGATAGATACGAGTCGGATGTCGCTTTTTACAATTTTCAAATTTGGGCAAATACGTTGGATGACTTGTTGTTGCTTGGAGAAGAGGTTGTGGAGTTGTTGGATGTCCAAAAACCGGTAACGGAATACGACAATTCTACACCGCCAACTGTGTTTGTTAGAAAAGGACAATACACCAACGGAAAGTTGGACCTACAAATAATAAATACGAATGCCAGTCAAGATGTTGTTTTCGATGCAGGTCTAAGAGCAACGGAAACGAGTGAGATAGATTATGTGTCATCTACACTTGACTTGAATGAAAATTACATTACAAATCTAGAAGTTGAAACAGGAAACCTGTTCGATGTAGGCTTTAGAATTGGGGATGGAGTGCAAACACCAGACGATTTGTTCATGTCGGACGGCCCATGGGGAGTTGATGATTCGGCAGCAAGTACAACAATAGAAAATTATAACATTGAGCCAAATGAAGAAGCTTTTGGAGACAATGAGTTTGGAGTAGAGAGAAATTTGAATCTAAGTGCGGAGACCAGCGAGTATGTTGCTGTCTATAGAGCATTGACACCGAGGTTCAAAGCTGTGGATTTGTCTGATTACGATACATTTAAGTTCAAGGGAAAAGGTACGGGGACGTTAGATGTGAGATTTGTAAAGCAAAGTATAGATAATTGGGAAGCACAGTACAAGGCGACGGTAGAATTGACAGGAACTCTTCAGAATTTCACGATTCCCTTCTCGGCATTCACATCCACGAATGGCAATGTGTTGGAATTGAACGACATCGTCACCATAGTATTTACAATGGTTTCCGAAAACGGAACCACAGAAACCAAAACAATGCAATTGGAAGCCATTAGCTTCTTTGACAAGGATACATTGTCCGTAGATGTTTTTGAAACAAACGAGGCACTGCAAAATCCAATTGCAATTCCCAACCCAATGGTTAATGGTACAACCATATACTTTACAGCTCAAAAAACGCACAAGGCAACGTTGCTCATATATAACCAAATAGGCAAATTGGTAAGGCAGACTACCATTGAAATAGCAAGGGGAGACAACGAAATACAAATGAAGAGAGGCACATTGAGTTCAGGGTTTTACTTCTGTAAGGTAGAGAGCAATGTCTCAAACTACAAACCGATTAAATTGTTGATTGATTAGTTTTTTATGACAGGTTTTCATTAACCTAAAGGCAAAAGAACGGGAACTCTTTTGCCTTTTTTTGTTTTTAATAGCTACTTTAGTGTTTGTCTATTAATTACTAAAAATAACCATTTGAATATAAAAGCAATAAATGAAACGTCATCGAAAGAATTTAAAAAGGCAGTAGAATTAGGAGACAAGAACTCCAAAACCCTTGGGTTTTTACCTTTTGTAGCATTTGAAAAGTATGCTAAACAAAATCAATTAATTGGAGCCTTTGATAATAATACAGATGAATTACTTGGATATCTACTTTATAGAGTTTCTTATAATAAGGTTACAATTGTACATTTATGTATTGATGAAATAAGAAGGAATAATAATACAGCTAAGGGATTAGTTAATTACTTAAAGAAAAACACTAAGCAATATGACGGAATCAAATTAAGCTGTAGAAATGATTACGGTATAGATCAGGTTTGGGAAAAATTTAATTTTGTGCCAAAGAAAGAAAAAAGAGGTAGAAGTAAAGAGGGGCTACCTTTAACTATTTGGTGGTTTCCCCATTATCAGAATAATTTATTGACACAATTATCAGAATATGAGCTGAATAATAAAATTGTTGCGGTAATTGATATGAATGTTTTTCTTGATATAAAAGAAGAGAGGGAAGAAGAGAGTTTGGCATTAAAAAGTGATTGGCTGTTGAGTGAAACGATTCTTTATTTTACTAGAGAAATTTATAATGAGATTAATAAGGCAAAAACATCCGAACATAAGGAGTCAAGTAGAAAACACTTAAATTATTTTAAAGAATTACCATTTAAAGATGAAGATGAGTTTTCTAAAATCTTTCTTGAATTAGAAAAGGAATTTCCATTAAAGCATAAAAATGATAAGGCAGATTTAAATCATATTGCTTATTCGATTTCTGGTGGAGCTCAATTTTTTATAACAAGAGATGATGTAATTTTAAAGAATAATAACTTTTTTAAAAAATATGATTTAACTATATGTAGACCAAGCGAGTTTATAACGCATTTAGATGAAAATATGCAGATCTCAAAATATAAGCCTCAAACTTTAATTGGAACAGATATAAACACGAAGAGTATTACAGCAGATAATATTAGTTATTACATAGATACGTTTTTAAAACCATCAGAAAAAAAGAATCATTTTCAGAAATTAGTTAGAAATTCACTTTCACTTCCAGATAAATTTGAATTGATTACTGTTTCGAAAAAGGAGGCATTATTGGCTTTTCTAATTTTTGATAGAACAGATAAAAACAAGTTGAAAATACCCGTTTTTAGGTTTTTAAACAGTAGTTTAAAAATTACATTATCAAAACATCTTCTTTTTAAATCAATTTTAACTTCAATAAATGAAGAAAGAATGTCTATAGAAATAACAGAAAAACACTTAGAAGAGGATCTGGTTAATACTATTCGGGAAGCGAGATTTGTGAGAATCGAAAATAATTGGCATAAAATAAATATTAAAGATATTATAGGAACAAGTGAGCTTGAATCAAAAATTAGTAATCAGATAACAGCTAAATATATATATAATGAAATTATAACAAATTTAAATGATATAGATAGTGAAAATGAGTTTATAAAAGAATATAATTATGAAAGGCATTTTTATCCATTAAAAATTAAAGATTTAGAAATTCCTACTTTTATTGTTCCAATTAAACCTAAATGGGCAGAGCAATTATTTAATGATAAATCAAAAGAAAGATTGGCTTTGTTTGAGCCTGAATATGAATTGTTACTCAATAGAGAAAATGTTTATTATCGTTCCGCAAATCCAAAAATAATAAATGCTCCTGCTAGGATCCTATGGTATTTGAGTGAAAATAAGCGAGCTAATGAAAAAGGAGCTATTATTGCAACTTCATATGTAGATGAGGTATTTGTAGATAGCCCCAAGAAATTATATAAACAGTTTGAAAAACTTGGAGTCTATGAGTGGAAAGATATTTCAAACACAGCTGGAAATAAAGATAAAGTAATGGCTTTTGTTTTTTCTGACACAGAATTATTTAAAAAACCAATATCTCTCAAAAATATTAGTACTAATTTTGGTGTTTTAGAAAATAAAAAATTTATGATAGTAGCTCCTATCAAAATAAGAAAGGAAACCTATCTTATGTTTTATAAACAAGGAATGGATTTATGATTGGTGATAAATTAAATAAAGACTTATTAATCATTTCTGTTAAACCAGAATATGCAAAAAAAATACTTAAAGGAGAGAAAACTATTGAGTTAAGAAAGTGTGCGCCAAAAAGAGTTGGGAAGGATGGCTACATATTAATTTATGTGACTTCTCCAATTAAAGAGGTTTGGGGAATTTATAAAATAGAAAATATTTTTAAAGAAAACCCAAGTATACTATGGGAAAAGTTTGGTGAAAAAACAGGAATCACTAAACAAGAATTTAATGATTATTATAAAGAAACGAAGAATGCTTTTGGGATTGAGTTGCAAGAAGTCAAAAATTTATTTAAGCATTCTATTAAACTAGATAACTTAAAAGGTTTAATCCCTGGATTTATGCCTCCTCAAACATATAGTTATATTGATTTAGATATAATAAATTATAGTTCATTGAAGGAATTAATATCATAGTAAAATCACTCTTTAAAAATAGGCCCATCAAACAAATCCCATCTCAAACGAAATCCAATTTCGGTAAATGTAAATCCAGTGGCAGTTGTAGAGGCTATGTTGCTATGCAAACCATAGAGATTGGCGACGAATCTATCCGAGAAGGTATAACCTAGCTTTCCTTGAAACCTGTAGGTGCCTTGCTTGTCTTGTTCTTCAATGAACTGAAAACCGGTAGCAGCATTCAAGTTGTAAAACCACCTGCCCTTTTGGTTTTTTAGGAGCTCGACGAAAACCTCGACGACATTAAATTGCTCCGGACTGAAATAAATGGTAGGAACCTGGTCTTTGAATGTTATGTATTGGTAATTCAATCCAGCTTTGAGCAGGGGCTTGTCAAAAATGTTATAGTAGAGGGAAGTAAATATCAAGTGCTTCTCATTGTCGTCGTTTTGCGAAGTGTAGTTGTATTGGGTATACCAGCCCAAATTAAAGTTGGTACCTACGTTATAATTGGCATACAAGGTGTTCTGAACAATTTCCCTACTCAACAGGTCGGCATTGAAATCTTGCCAATCACGTTTAAATCCAATATCCAAGGTTTGAAGCTTGAATGGTTTTAGACTTAGGGCAATATCTGTTAAAAATTGCGTGTAGTCATTGGTTTTTGCATTGATGTCCGTAATTCCAACATTCGTTTTAATCTCAATTTTAGGACGCAACAGATACGAGGCACCAAACAATATGTTATTTGCCTTTGCCTCATTGTTGGTTACCGTGTTCTTGGAATCTCTATAGCTATATATTCCATTAATTTTTAGCTTTGTGGATAGCGAGAATGTGACGTTGGTCAAGAAAGTGAAGGCCTCATTGTTTCCATTGTCAGAACTATAAGCTGTTTTGGTTTCAACAAAAGGAGTGAACTGCTTGTCCAATGTCTTTATGAAGCTAATTGCATCTTTTTGGTTTTTGAAAATGGCCAAAGTCTTATTTGCAGCATCATAAGCATCATCATACAAACCAGAAGCTTTTTGTGCATTGGCCTTTCCCAAATTGCCATCAAAGGATAGACTGTCGTTTTTTAAAATACTATTGTAGTTTGCGAGGCTCTCTTTGAAGTTTCCTTTGTAGATGTTCAAGGTAGCCAAGAGGGATAATACCCAATTCTCATTCGGGTATTTGATGTAAAGATCGTCGATTAGGGTTTTGGCTTCTTTGTATTTTTTGTTCCAAATAAGGGCCTGTGCGTATCTTTCCTTTGTTTGAGCAATCAAAGTGTCGTCATTTGTGTCTTGGATGGTTGTGAGCGCTTCTTTACTCAATTTCAACGCATTTCTGTCCTTGTCGTTTAAATGAGAGACCAGAGCCAAGCCATTCAAGGCGGAGACATTGTCTTTTTTTGTCATGTCAAGGTATGTTTCCTTGGCTTTTTCCAAATTGTTGGTCACAAGGTGGACATTGGCAATGTTTATAAGCGTTTCCTTGTCATCTTGAAAGAACGACAAGTTCTCCTTTAACAAGGACAATGCCTTTTCATAGTCCTGGGTTTGCACATATTGGTTGGCATATCCCAAATGAATGTATTTTTTGGAGATCAATGCATTTTTGTTTCCAGGTGAAGCGATTAGAGCCTTGTTCACGTATTCCAATGCCTCACCATAGACCTTGAGATTGGACAATGCATTGGCATAGCCCAAAAGGGCAGGGAAACTTTGACTGTTTTCCAATACGAGAGTTTCATAGTAATCTTTGGCTTCCTTGTATTTTTCAATCCAAAGCAGCCCTTCGGCATAATTGAGCTTTATTTCGAAGTCGTTGGGATACTCTTTCAATAGTGATGTGAAAATGGATATGGCCCGTCCTGCATTTCCATTTAAACCTACGGCTCTACCGTAGCACAATTTGGCAGTTTTGTTTTTGGGATAATCAACCAAGACAGATTCAAAATACGATTCTGCTTTTTGGTATTTGCCTGTTTCTAGGTAGGTGAACCCTTCTTGCATATTCTGGGAATATCCCAAAAAACAGACGAAGACAAATAGGATCAGGGTGGTGGATTTGGTTTTCATTATTGACTTTTAGTTAAATGCAAGTTAATCAATAGTAGGCAATCATTCGTCTACAGCAAATTGCATCTCACCGAAATTCATAAGAATAAAAAGGGATCTTAATTGATATTTGCAACTCAAATGATCACTAATCTTTAAAAGCAAATACCATGGCTTTACAAATCTTAGAACAGAACGGAACATTTTATTTGGAAGGAAACATCAATGCAACAACATCGAGGTCATTCATCATTCATTTTGAACATGTGATAAAAGCGTCTAAAAACGTGAAAGTGGACATTGACAAAGTAAAAGAGATTGACTCGAATGGCGTTGCTGCATTTAAGACGCTATTTGCAAGCGCATTGAGAAATCACAAGTTGTTTTCCGTGATGGGAAATGGGTGCAAGGACATTTACGATGAGTTCAATTACTACCAAGTGGCATAACCTAACTTTAAAACCGCGCTATTATGAATTTTCAAATAATAAACAACAAAGGAACTTTTGAAGTTCACGGAAATTTGACTTTCGAAAACACGAACTACACCAAAGGCTATTTCAACATGCTCTTGGACAGATATTACGAGATCGTAATTTGTTTGAACAAGGTGACCAAAATGGATGAGTCTGCGCTAAATGTTCTTCGATTCATTTCGGAAAAGGCAAAGAAAAGAAGCAAGACTTTGTTTGTGTTGGGCAAAAACAATGGAACAATTAAAAATGTGATGGAAAATACCAACCCAAACACCATTTTTAGAGATGACTATTAATGACAAAATATTGAAGCGGACAATTACTCCAGAGCAATTATTCATGTTGAGTGTTCTAATTGTAAATGGAGGGAACTATTTGTACAACCTTGTACTTGGGCGTCTTTTGGGACCGGAAGCGTTTGCCGATGCGGCAGTTTTAATCACTTTTTTATTGGTTTTGTCTTTTATGGCAATGACATTTCAATTGGTAACTGCAAAATTTTCTGTCCTCTTTGAAGCTAGTGCATTTTCAAGCTTTATTTCCAAGATGTATAGGAATGCAGTGATGGTTGGATTGGTATTGGGGGTTGCCATTATTGTCTTTTCGAAACAATTGCAACAATTGTTCAACACATCTTCATCAACGCTATTCGTTATCTTTGGATTAGGAGTGCCCATATATTTTTTAATGAGTGTGAACAGAGGCATCTTTCAAGGAAAAAAAGCCTTTAAATCATTATCCATAACTTACCAAACCGAGATGTTGAGTCGTTTGTTGATAACGCTTGGCATACTTTTCTTATTGGACATTCCATCATCGGTTGCTGTGGCCATAGGTATATTTGTGTCTTTTGGATTTGGATTGGTGCCCTTCAAGATCAAAATGATGAGGTTTAATGAAGTCATCGCCAAAACTGATTATAAAGCAAAGTTGGTTCGTAACTTTTTCATCATAACGGCTTTTTATGAGCTAACTCAAATTATAATAAACAATAGTGACATTCTTTTGGTAAAGCACTATTTCGAGTCCTATGATGCTGGTCTATATGCTGCTTTGGCACTTATTGGACGGATCGTCTACTTTGTGGCTTGGATGTTCGTCATGCTGTTGTTGCCAACCGTGGTACAGTTGAAAAAGGAAGGAAGGCCCACTGCTCCGATTTTATTTAAATATGTAGGTTACATCTCTATAATAGCATCTACGATTGTCTTGGGGTGTGCTCTTTTTCCTAAAATGGTCATTTCAATGTTATTTGGGAGCAGCTATTTGTCTATGGCTCCACTATTGTGGAAATATGCTTTGGCAACAGGATTGTTTGCAATTTCCAACATCTTTGCCTATTACTATTTGTCCTTGGATAGATACATCCCAGTTGTGTTGTCTGGACTCTTTGGAGTGCTACAAATGGGATTGATTATTTTCTTTCACGAGAGTCTGTCGGAAGTGGTGACCATGCAGATAGTGGCAATGGTATTGTTGTTGATCGTACAAATCGTCTTCTTTTTCTTGGATCACCTTCAGATTAGAGAATAGGAACATGTTGTAATGAAAAAGGCTTGGATACAATTTTCCATTGTTTATCAGTAGCGTATGCATACATTTAAATTTAAACCACTCAGTCATCATTTCTGGGAACTTTTTTTCGAATGAAAAATGTGTAAAGGAATCATTGGACTTCAACTTTCTGTTTTAAAGACACAGAATAGTCAAATCTCAAATAACCCTCCATTCGTCTACAGTAAATCGCATCCTATCTACACTCCTCGATTTTAATCGAGATAAATCTTCAAATTTGTATTGCAATCAAAAACAAATATTATGAAACTGGCAATAGTTACAGCATATCCACCAAGTAAAATAACGTTGAATGAGTATGCTTTCCATTTGGTTAGACACTTTAGACAACAACAAGATGTCACTGAGCTAATTTTGTTGACAGATACCACTCCAGAGCACAAAAATCTGTCTTTTTCAGAAGAAGGGTGTAAAGTTACAGTTAAAGAATGTTGGACGTTCAACAGCTATTTTAACCTATTCAAGGTAACCAAGGCAATCAACCAAGTACAGCCGGATGCTGTGTTGTTCAATTTGCAATTCATGAAATTCGGTGACAAGAAGATAGCAGCAGCTCTAGGGTTGCTATTGCCAATGGTATGCACGCTCAACGACATTCCCAATGTTGTATTGCTACACAACATAATGGAGGAAGTCGATTTGAAAAGTGCTGGATTCACTTCTAGCAAGTTAATGCAAAAAATCTATGGTTTCATAGGGGCTACATTGACAAAGGTTATTTTGCAAGCAGATGTGGTTGCTGTGACAATGCATAAATATGTAACAGTTTTAGAAGAGAAGTACAATGCGAAACACATAAGGATGATTCCTCATGGTACTTTTGAAACAACGAAACAAGAACCGGAATATACTTTGCCGAAAGGACCATTGCAAATTATGACCTTTGGAAAATTCGGAACCTATAAAAAGGTAGAGGCTATGATAGAGGCTGTCGTCCAAGTGAGACGAGATACCGGTTTGGATTTGGAAATTGTAATTGCAGGAACAGACAATCCCAATGTGCCAGGTTATTTGGCTGGTGTTAAAGAAGATTACATGCATATTCCCCAAATTAGATTTACCGGCTATGTAGAAGAAAACGAGGTGCAGAAATTATTCGATGATAGTGCTGTGGTTGTATTTCCGTACACATCTACGACTGGAAGCTCTGGGGTCTTGCATCAAGCAGGCAGCTATGGTAAGGCTGTGGTAATGCCGGATTTGGGAGATTTGGCCTTATTGGTGGAGGATGAGGGGTATAGAGGAGAGTTTTTCGAACCCACAAGTATAGACAGTATGGCAAGAGCAATAAAGACAATCATAACCGATGACAATTATAGAATATGGTTGGGGAAGGCCAATTATAAAGCTGCAACAGCATTTCCAATGGAAAAGATTACCGATATGTATATGGATGTCTTTAGAGGTATCATATTTGAAAAAGAAACAAGAGTAGCATCAAAATTCAAAACCCCGATTATTTAGAAATATATTTAAAAGATACTTTTTTTGTCCCATCAGTAGAGATAAACCCGAACTTTTGTTGAATATTTCTACGCCAAGGCAGTCTACCTACGACTGCCTTTGGCACGTTCTCGAAATCGTACAAGGTCCAAGACATGTAAGGAATCTCATTGTCTGAAAATATGCCTTGTATTTTCTCATGGTATTGGGCCTGGTCATTTTCCGAGTTGCCAAAAAAGTTCCAAAAGCCATTGTATGATGAAATACCATATTCCGTAAGTATGACTGGCTTGTTTGGTATCTGTGTCTTCAATCTTTTATAAGTAGCTGTCAAACCATCTATTTTCTTGTAATAGTGAAAGGATGCGAAATCGACCTTGTCCTTTAAGATAATGGCACTTTCATCATTGGACCAACCAATGGTTGCCGGATGATTTGGATCTATGGACTTAACAAGGGTCAACATATGCTCTAGCCAAGCAGTCACAATCGATTGATCTCTTGATTTGAAATCTAAGTTTGGTTCGTTTTTAATGTCCCAAGCCAAGATGGCATCATGGTTTTTAAATGTGGAGACAATGGTTTCTGCATGCCTGTGGTTAAGTGTCCAATCCAAAACGGAATAATCACCATAGAAATCAAAAAGAGTTATCATAACCATTAACTCTTGTGATTCGGCAACATCCAATATTTGTTTTAGTTTTTCGAGTTTGTCAGCTTTGACCTTGGCTTTTCCAAAGTCATCATAAGGTATAAAAATACGAACATTATTCAACCCAGCTTCTTTTACAATGCTAAAGTCCTTTGCAATGGTTTCAATGTTGAAACCAACCCCGAACATATCCCAAGGTGTTGCTTGCGGGTAATAATTAATGCCTTTGATGTTTTTGCTTTCAATGAAGACAGGGAGGCCAGTTTCTTTCTTTTGCTCTTGGGTATCTTGCTTTACCATATGTCGAATGCGCCAAAAGCCATCTTCCAATAGTAAAATAACTTTGTAGGTAGATACCTCGGAAGTTTCCAAAAGGAGCGCTTCTCCTTTATAAATACGTTTGTATTCAATGACAT
>JAHDHI010000052.1 GCA_020631395.1 Bizionia sp. | reverse complement strand
TCATAGAATATTGGTTTTAGCAAAGATAATACATATCTAAATTAGAACTTAGCCTGAAAAAATTATTTCCCTTGACTTTTATTTTAATGCTATTTCAAGGCATTTGTGCACAAACTACAACCACCAGCAATGCAGCTGTTTTCGATGGTGACAATGTTGTAGGGAGTGATCCCATAGTTGAATTTGGAAAGGCTTCCAATGGAGGTTCGTATAAGTTCAGTTCTAAAACTTCTGGAAATGGAGGTGAAATACATTATGAGTTTCGTGATGGGACTAATAAAACAAGACAAAGTTATCTCGCTTATGACACTGCAAACGTAATTACTTATTCAGATGCAAATGCCTCATATTTTTATCAAATTTTTGACTTACCCAATGGGACATTTATGTCTTTGACCAAACCTCAATCTCAACTAGTGATAGGAGGAGATGTTGCATGGGGAGCATCACATAAATTTATCGTGAATTCAGGAAATTCATTTTTCGATGGCAATGTTGGTATCGGTACCGAGTCATTTGTTGATGCCAATGAAAACCAAGAATACAAGCTATCTGTAGAAGGGAAGGTGAGGGCGCACGAAATAAAGGTGTATACCACTTGGGCAGATTATGTCTTTGAAGACGATTATGACTTGCCCAGCTTGCAAGAAGTGGAAGAACACATAAAGACAAAAGGGCATTTAAAGGATATCCCCTGTGCTAAGGTAGTCGAGGAAAATGGCATTGACGTGGGGGAGATGAACAAGTTGCTCTTGCAAAAAATCGAAGAATTGACTCTATACGTCATAGAACAAAACAAGGAGATGACCAAAATGAAAACACAACTGGAAGCATTGGAATCCCAAAAGTAGCAATAAGTCCAGTTTAAGATGTTTGTCAGCCGTATTTACCTGCGTGCAGCATTAAATTCAAGTGCCTCAATTTGATCTGTTTGATCTTTGATTCCTGTTTTTTCTGTAAAAAAAAGTAGGGTTTTCCATCTGCACATTGTTACATATACAAACTAAAAAAATCTTAAAGAATGTTATATGTGCAAAAAAAATGGTAAATTTACTATTGTGTATAACAAAAAGACCCTACTATATTGAATAAATTCCCAAATTCTATGAGAAAGAAATTAGTGCTGCTTTTGGTGGTAACGTTATCCTGTACCTCATTGTTTGCCCAAAAAGATGTTTTCGACATAAGCCGATCTGGAACTGTGGAAGAATTGGAGCAACTATACAAAGAAACCCCGGAAATCATAAATACAAAAAATGAAGTAGGTTATACACCTTTGGTCTTGGCTTGTTACAGCGGGAATGAAGCAGTCGTTTCCTTTTTGGTGGACAAGGTGGACAACATAGATGGAACCTCTACCTATGGCACACCATTGATGGCTGCCGTCTTTAAAGGGTATATTAAGATTGTCAGCATATTGTTGAAGTATGGTGCCAATCCTAATATGGCGGACGACAAGGGGACTACAGCTGCACACTATGCCGTAATGCTTAAAAATTACAATATGGTAGAACAACTTGTAAGGGCAAAGGCGAATTTCGACTTAAAAGATAATGCGGATAAATCAGCCTTGGATTATGCCAAGTCGTTTAACGATGAAAAATTGAATAAAATATTGCAACTTTAAAAACAAAAACTATGAAGAAAATTACTTTTTTATTACTCTTTTTAATGGCAAACATTATGGTAGCCCAAACTTGGACTACTGGAGATCTTACTGTCAAAGCAGGTTACACTGTCAAGTTTGACATAAATACAGGAACCAATATCGTAACAATGACTATGGTTTCCCCAGATTCAAATTGGTTTGCGGTAGGACCAGGCATTAATACTGGATCTTCTATGGGAGATGCAGGGGATGATGTAATCATGTTTACTAGTTTAGGACTTCAAGATAGAAATATGACAGGAGGGTTTAGTGCACCAAATGTGGATGGGAGTCAAGATTGGACTTTGGTTAGTAACACCAGTACTGGAGGTGTGAGGACTGTAGTGGGAACAAGGCCTCTTACTACGGGAGATGCCAATGATTTTACATTTCCTACTTCTGCTACGACTTTTCCTCTTGTATGGGCGCATGGTACATCTAATGCTTTAGCACAACATGCTGGTACAAATAGAGGAGGTGCAGTGGCCAACGTTACCTTAAGCACACCAGATTTCGAATCGGAATTGAAGGAATTTTCAATCTATCCAAATCCAAGTACTTCGGCTATGAACATAGGCCTTTCTAGTTTGGTTGAAGGCGGATTGCAACTTGAAGTATATGACGTATTGGGTAAGAAAGTATACTCGGATCACTTGAGTACTTTGTCTTCTAGCGTTGACATCTCAAAATGGAACAGCGGAATGTTTTTGGTGAAGTTGACTTCTGTAGAAGGAAACATATCTTTGACCAAGCGCTTTGTGAAGCTGTAATAGCAACAAGCAAAAACAAATAATAAATAGGCCTTTTGCACTTTCACTAGTGTAGAAGGCTTTTTTCATTTGTTTGTAAGAAAGAAGAAGACATTTCAGGTCGTATGAATCTAGCAGATGGTTTGTAAGACGCGAAAGCTAAGTTTCTGGCATTGTGGTGAAAGAAAAGAAGGGAAAGGGAGTACAGGCCATAAAAAAGCCCTCAATGACATTTTAATCATTGAAGGCATATAATATGTTGTTGAAAACGTGTTTGTCTCTTATTTTTTATTCAATTTGAAATCGAAACTCACGTTTACACTCTTGGAAAGCTTGTTGCTGACTACTTTGGGGATTTCTATGGCGAAATCGGATACCTCTACGGTAAAAGTACCAGAAATGTTTATGACGCCATCGACCATTGCGATGGACAACTCTTGGTTTGTCAATGTCTTTGTTTCCCCATGAAATGTCAACTTGCCTGTAAAGGAATGCTTGGTTGCTGTCTCTCCAAGTTTGGAACTGTCAAAATCAGAGATGGTACCCTTGAAGGTAGCCTTTGGGAAATCATCGGAATCGGCATAGTTCTCATTGAAATGCTCTTCCATCAGTGCGTTTTTAAAACGAAAACCCTTTACCAGTACCAGTGCTGCAAACTCTCCGTTGGCTGTGTTCAATATGGCGGTGGTCGATTCGTTTTTTGCCTTTACTTCCTCAAAGGAAGGCACCGAAGCTTCAAAGGTCGTTAGCCCGGTTTTCGTGAAATACTTATTTTGGGCAATGGCAGTAGTACCTATCAATACCATAGCCAACAATGCAAATGTTTTTTTCATAACGTGTTTTTATTTATTTGTTAATAATCAAATAGCTTGCCAAAGAGCATTTAGTTCTCAAGAAGGCCGTCCGCTTGCCATTGTACGACCAAGTCTATCAAGTTTTGTGGCAGTCTTGGGCCACCCAAGGGCATTGCGCCAGCCTCTCCGGCTTGAGCAGAAATGCGGCCTATGAGATTGTTGTTGTTTACGCGATCCTTTACGTTGTCGTAAGTGACCAAAGGTGTCGAGGCTCCATTAACAGGAGGGTTGCTATGGCATACAATGCAATTGTTGTCAATTATTGTCTTTATGTTGTCCGTGTAGGTTACGGATACGGTAGGATCTATTATCACTGGTTCCGTCAAATCATTTTCGCTTGCATTGTCACAGCTCATAAAAGCCAATAGGGCAGTATAAAGTATGTAGGTTGTTCTTTTCATCTGTTTTTTTGCTTAGAAGTTTCTGCTTAGGTTAAATCCAAAAAAAATGTCACCATCCTCCCAATCTCCTGTGGCTTGGCCTAGAAATCCATTGGCGTTCATGGCTTGGGCGTTGCTCAAATGCATTTGGAAGACGTGTCCGCCAGTTTCCAAGTCGAAACCTATGGATAGTGGATTTTTAAAAGGAGAGCTTCCTGCTCTGTTTAAATGCAACCCATAGTCGGCATTTACAGACCAGCGCTTGCCTAACTTGTAACGTCCTCCCATACCCAAGGCAAACTGGGAATTGTTCTGGTCGTCGTTTACGACGAAGTTGTCATGGAAAAACGTTGGGGCAAACTCCAAAGACAATGTTTTGCTTACTTTTCGAGCAATCAACAGCTGTGCAGTATAACCTACACGATGTTTGAATTCCAACTTTGGCAAATTGGTCTTGTCCAAGGCTGTATTGATGAAGGCGGAATTGTAACCGACCACGGTAAAGGGAAAGCCATTGTCTTGTTGTCTCGCCAGTTTATATTTTATGGAAGCTTCATAGATTTTTTGAAAGGAACTTCTTGAGATGCTAATGTTTAAATTGTCTGTAAGGCCATAGATGAAATTTAAACGTGTTACGGCATCATCCAGTCCAAAAAAGCTGTCAAAGCCGTTTTCGATACTTCCAAACCTGTGGGAAACCACAAATGTAAGTTCTTTTTTGGCTACTAGCTTGGTGGACTCGAAATTTACGATTTTCAAACCTTTGAAAGTTGCGGATGCATAGTTGTCTTCAACGATATCCGAATCTATTTCATCCAATAAATCGTCTTGGGCAAAGAGCATTAGTGGGAGGCATAGAAAAATAAAAAATAATTGCTTCATGGTTTTTGTTTAGTTTTTAATACTACATTGATCTAATTTGACAAGTTCCAACAGGTCGTCATAGCCAATGCAACGGCCTTTGATTGTCAGGTTGTCGTTTATTCTGAGATTAGTAGTCTCATAACCTTCACTCAAATTACAAAAAATGGTATTGTTTAATGTAATGTCTGTTTTTGTGATTTCGGTTATGGCACCACTAACCTCCATGGTTTTGTTCAAATACTTGGTTTCAGCCGTTGTGGAATTGTCTTGAAACTCTTTGTTGATGGCATCGGAAGTTACAACGAATTCAGGTTTCTCGGTTTCGATGTCCCTGTGATCTTGGTATATGTAACTATAGCCAAAATATGCCCCTAAAATCACTATTAGGAGGATAATCCAATATTTTTTTTTCATAGCTTTTGTATTTTGAATTTAATCAACGACAAAATATATAAAAAATCTAACGTTTTTGGTAAAATCATAAAATTATTAGAGCTCGTAATTGTCAGGCAATTCTATTTTGACTTTATAGCCTTCCAGTTGGGAAAGATAATCTTTGAACGAAAAGTTTTTATGATTGAATTCCAATTGGCGTTGCTTTTTGGTTTTGGTTCGTTTCAAAGACTTCAAAAAGCGTTTGACCTCTGTCTTGTCATTGAGAATCAAACCAGGGACGTCAACGGATTTGCCTTTGTCGTTCTTGGCTACCATGGTAAAGTACGAAGAGTTGCAATGCTTTGTCTTTCCAGATTGGATGTGCTCTGCCTCAACCCGAATGCCTACTACCATGGACGTCTTGCCAACATAGTTTACAGACGCTTTCATTGTCACCAATTCACCAACTTCGATGGGGTTGAGAAAATCGACGGTATCCACAGAAGCAGTGACACAATAGGTCTTGGAGTGCTTTGAAGCACATGCAAATGCAATTTGATCCATGAGATTGAGGATGTAGCCACCGTGTATCTTTCCACTGAAGTTGGAATGAGACGGCAACATCAATTCCGAAATGCTAATGCGTGAGGCATCTACTGTTTTGTATGTGTTCATAAATGTCGTATTAGAGCGTTGTATTCTGGTTTATGATTTTTGCTAAGGCCTCGCAGCAATAAAAGCGATTGCATTGAAAAGCCATATTCATTGACTAAAATCAAAACGCGATTAATTTTCTTCCTCAGCGCGTTTTATGATGGATTCGGGAAGGGCCTTTTTTGCCTTGGCACCCATTTTCTTCAACTTTTCAACGCTAGTAATCAAATTACCTCTACCGTCCACCAATTTGTTCATTGCGGCCGAATAATCTGCCTTTGCCGAGTCTATCTTCTTCCCAACACCGGTAAGGTCCTTTACCAGGCCTTCGAACTTGTCGTACAAGGCACCGGCTTGTTTGGCAATCTCAATGGCATTGCGTTGTTGTTTTTCGTTGTTCCACATCGTATCTATGGTACGCAAGGTAGCCAGAAGCGTGGAAGGCGTCACTATTACGATATTGCGTTCGAAGGCTTTGTTGTATAGTGAATTGTCCTCATTGATGGCTATGGCAAATGCAGGTTCTATGGGAATGAACAGCAACACGAAATCCGGAGATTCGATATCGTATAGATCTTGATAGTTCTTGTCGGAAAGCTGTTCTACGTGTCTTTTTATGGAATTTATGTGAGCTTTCAAGTAAATGGCTCTCTCATCTTCATTGGCATTGACGTAACGTTCATAATCGGTCAAGGAAACTTTGGAATCTATAATCATCTTCTTGCTGTCAGGAAGGTGCAATACCACATCTGGCAAGGCACGGGAACCATCGTCCAAGGTGAAGTTTTGTTGCACGTAGTATTCCCTGTCTTTTTCCAATCCCGATTTTTCCAATACGCGCTCCAAGACCAACTCTCCCCAATTTCCTTGCATTTTGCTATCGCCTTTCAAAGCCTTTGTCAAATTGGTGGCTTCTTTCGTCATTTGGAGGTTTAAATCCTTCAACCCCAGCAATTGTTCCTTCAAAGCCGAATGCATGCTTATGCTTTCCTTTTGGGTGTCATCGACCTTCTTTTCGAACGTTTGGATCTTTTCATGCAAAGGATTTAGGATGTTTTTGATGTTTTCTTTGTTCTGAAGCGTGAATTTTTCCGATTTCTCATCCAATATCTTGGTCGCTAGAATTTCAAAGTCCTTGCGAAGTTGTGCTTGTCGTTCTTCCAATTCCTCATCTTTCTTCAAACTCAATTGTTGAAGGTTTTCAAATTCCGAATTGCGTTGTGCCAATTCGATGTTCAATCCTTCTCTTTCATCTCTGAAATGATCACGTTCTCTTTCTGTTTTGGAAACCATGCCACGCAATTCCTCCAATTGCGTGTTGAAGCGCTCTCCTAATTCTATTTTTTCAGCTTCCGAAAGTTGTTTTAAATCATTTAATTGTAGTTGTAGGTTGTTGTTGCGTTCTTCCAACGTGCTTTTTTCGCCTTTGCTTTTTAGTTTGGAAAAAAGCATTCCCAAATAGCCTCCAATGGCCGCGGAAACAAGTACTGCAAGAATAAGAATGAGGTTGTCGTTCATTTATGGATAGAATTTACACCAAAGATAATTTTTTTAGTTGAATGGAGAATGTGGAAAGCCTCAAGTTTACTTTTATTTGTTCACTCTAAAGCTTCCCGTAACTTCATCGAATATTATCAAATCTTTTGGGAATAGACTGTTGAAGGCACCTTGTTGTATTAGGTTTTTTGGGGAGTCGGTAACAATCCCGTCTTTGGTCATTACAATGAGCTTGTCGCATAATTGGATGGCCAAATCTATTTCATGCGAGGAAAACAAAATGGTCTTGTTAGTTTCCTTGGTCAACTTTTGAAGCAATTTCAAGATGTAGGCTTTGTGATACATGTCTAGATGTGTAGTAGGTTCATCCAAGACGATGATTGAGGTGTCTTGAGACAAAGCGCGGGCAATCATTACCTTTTGCAATTGTCCATCGCTGAGTTCGTAGCATTTTTTATGTTTCAACTCTTGAATGTTGGTTTGTGCAAGAGCGCTGTTAACGATGTCGATGTCAGTTTCAGACAGGTTACCCACCCAATTGGTGTAGGGTTGCCTGCCCAAGGCCACCAACTCGAAAACGGATAGGTTTTTGGATGCCACTGTTTCTGTAAGTACCAAACTCAAAACCTTTGCCAAGTCAATGCTATTGTAGGTGTTCAAGATTTTTGAGTGAATCGAAATGTTCCCCTTCAAAGGTTGTTGAACGCGAGTAAGCGTTCGCAACAATGTGGATTTTCCAATGCCGTTGGCGCCAACCAGGCCTACCAATTCACCTTCATGCAATTCCAAGTTTATGTTGGAGGCAATGGAGGTCACCGCTCTTTTAGAAGTATAACCAATGGAGAGTCCTTTGGTTTCTAGTATTGTATGTCGATTCTCTTCTTTCAATGTTTTAAAAAAGCATTTTTTTCTTTCTTACCAAGAGCCATACCACGACTGGTGCACCAATCAACGATGTTATGGCATTAATTGGCAAGGTATAGTCCGTATTTGGCAATTGTGCAATGCTATCGCAAACAAGCATTACAATGGCCCCAAACAAAAAAACGGCAGGCAACAAGACCTTATGGTTGGAGGTGTGGAATACTTGTCGAGTAATGTGGGGAATGGCCAACCCAATGAAAGCTATGGGGCCGGCAAAGGCGGTAATGGTTCCTGCCAGCAAACTTGTGGCTATGATAATGATCAAACGACTTTGTTTGATGTTCAGTCCCAGGCTCTTCGCATAGTTCTCACCTAACAAGAGCGTATTCAGACCTTTTATGGATGCAATGCTGAAGACTATTCCAATGCAGTAGATGGCAAAGAATATCTTGAGTTCGTCCCATTGCAAATTTCCTAGACTACCAAATCCCCAAAATATGTATTGTTGCAATTCTTCTGCCGAACTAAAGTAGGAGAGTACGCTAACCACAGCTGCAGTTATGCTTCCAAACATCAAACCTATGATGAGTATTGCCATTGTATCCCTTACTCTCGACGATACTATCAATACCGTAAGCAAGACGAGGAAGCTTCCCAAACTGGCAGCCAAGACATAACTCCATTTGGATATGAGTACTGCTGTGAAAATACCTCCCAAAGCTGAAGTTCCCATGATAACGAGAGCGACACCAAGGCTAGCTCCGGATGTGATGCCCAAAACAAAGGGACCCGCCAAAGGGTTGCGAAACAAGGTCTGCATCAATAGACCTGAGATACCCAAACCAGAGCCTACGATTATGGCAGTGATGGCTTTGGGAAGCCTATAATCCTGAATGATGTATTGCCAAGACTTGTTTTCAAGTGCACCTCCTAGCAAGCTGTTGAAAATGTCCTTTGTAGGAATGTGCACGGAGCCCAGGCTTATGTTCAAAAAGAAGAAAGCAATTAGCAATGTGGCCAATACTAGAAAAGCGGTCTTGTATGTTTTCGTGTTTGGCAATTATTCTAAACGTTTAAAAAAGAAGGGTTCGTAATCCTTTAAAAGTCCCGGATGCGAAATATCTATGACGTCTTTCAAGATGAGATCCGGTCTCAACGGTCCCAATTCAAAATAAAGAAGACCTCCTTCTGGACCTATTTTGTTGGTATAGGTATATATGTCGCTATTCTTGTAAGCATTGAAAAACGAATAGCCTTTGTGCTTTTCCAACATTTCGGCCTTGTTCTTAAAACTACCGGCTCCTATCCACAATTCTGCATTTTGAGCTTTCTCCAATACATTTTCGAAATTTAATTGAAGGCTTCCATTGGAATCGTCATCTTTCCATAGATAGTCCGTATTGGCGTCTTCCAAGTATTTTGCGACAAAGCTCTTGCCTCCGGGGATGTTCCAAACGTCCTTGAACATGGAACCAGAAAACACGACTGGTCTTTCGTTAACTTCCATAGCTGTTGATTTTGCTTTCAGGTAATCGGTTTCTATCGTGTTGAATATTTTGTCGGCTTCATCTCCTTTGTCGAAAAAAGCAGCTATGAACTTTATCCATTCGGCACGTCCCAATGGATGATGTTCCGTCCAAGCTCCATCCAAGACCACTGGGATTCCAAATTTTTCTATTTGATTCAAGGTCTTGTTGTTCCCATTTACCGAGAAACCAATGACCAGATCGGGTTGCAACTCCAATAGGAGTTCCATATTTATTTCCAAATCGTTGTTGAGGTCTTTGATGTTGCCATTTTCTACATTGGTTCTCGTCTTTTCGGAAGAAATGTAGTTGGTGTTTGGAAAACCTACCAATTTGTCGTCTACATTCAAATATTCCAAAGCTGGAATGTTGGTGGTGGACATGGCAACCAATTTTTCGATGGGCATCTTGACGATAACGTCCCTTTCTTCATATTCGGGCGTGTTTTCCCCTTCCTTGACCAAAAGGTAACGAAAGGTCTCCTTGCTGTTTGGCCATGCAGAAGTAACTATTATCTCCGTATGGGTCTCATGGTGATACATCGTAAACCCCTTGGCATATTTGATTTCCACGGGAACAATTTCTGTTTGTTCCACAATGGGAATCGTACTTTTTTTCTCGTCTTTGCATCCCGTTATTAGAAAAACACCCAACAATAAAAGAAATAAGTTTCGCATATTTTTTCAATAAGACTCAAAGGTCTTCATTTTTTTTGTAATACAGGAGGTTTAAGGCTATTTTTGACCAATCAAAATACGTTTGAATGAATTTTTTATGTTCTTGGAGTGGAGGTAAAGATAGCTGTTATGCCTATTATAAAGCTGTCGAACAAGGTTATGGGCCAACAGTGCTTTTAAATGTGATGAACGAATTTGGTGACCGTTCTCGTTCCCACGGCATTACCAAGGAAATTCTGGAAGCACAGGCGAATGCCATGGGTGTGCCCATTCATTTCTTCAATAGTACATGGAAAGATTACGAAGAGAATTACATCGAGAATCTGAAACAATTGGCAAAGACGTTTCCCATAACGCACGCCATCTTTGGAGACATAGACATAGAATCGCATCGTGCTTGGGAAGAAAAGGTTGCACAGGCAGCAAATTTAAAAGCAGTTTTGCCCTTATGGCAAGGTAACAGAAAACAATTGGTCTTGGATATGATCGCTACAGGTTTAGAAGCCATGATTGTATCTTGCAATCAATGTTTAGGCCCCGAATTCTTGGGAAGAACAATTGATGAAGCATTAATTGACGATTTGGAAAACAAGGGAGTTGACGTTTGTGGAGAAAATGGGGAATTTCATACCCTCGTTGTCAATGCACCCTTCTTCAAACATAGAATTGAAGTGGAAATTGTAGAAAAGAAGCAGTCGAGCAATTACAATTTTGCCGATTTGAAGCTTAAATGTCAACAGGAGTCATCAATTTGAATGCATTGTCTTCTTTTTTTAAATGAAAGCAGTCACCATATTCCAACTTGATGCTGAATGATTTTTTCAAGGGTATTCCCAATAGGTTTGAAAGAAATGCCCTGATAACGCCAGCATGTGTTACTACAATGAGGTTATTGGCGTCGTTGGAGTGTTTTAACTCTTCAAAGAACTCATTTGTGCGTGATGCCAAATCTACATAGGATTCTCCATTTGGTACGGTAACGTTTACAAAATCCTGCATCCAAGGATTGATGTCCTTCTCTGGTATGTCGTCCCATTTTTTTAGTTCCCAATCACCGAAGTCAAGTTCTTTCAAACGGTCATCGACGATCATGGTTTCGTTAAAACGTTTTGCCAGCAAAGAACATCGCTTCAAAGGACTCGAAATGACTTTGAAGTTTTCATAGCCAGGTATCCCTTTTAGGATTGCATTGGCTTCCCCGGGGAAAGTATGGGCCAAGTCCAAATCTGATTGACCATAGCAAATCCCTTTTTCTATGTCGGGGGTCGTGTGTCTAACTATATAAATTTCCATAGGGCAACGATGCTTAGATAAAAGACGACTTCCGATAATTGTTGGACTGCTCCGGCACAGTCTCCAGTCTGGCCTCCTAACCATTTTTTGAACTTGTTTCCTAGATATGCTTTGGCCAAATACATGGGGATGATGGTCAAAAAAACATAGGGAGTCTTAAAGAAGAACAGGGGGGATATGCCAATAATCGCACTTACAGCCAACATGCCAATGGTTACGTCCTTCGCAGCTGGTTTGGCCTTGCTGTCTTCCGTGTCCCTAACATAGGGATGCGTGTATAGCAGTGTGGTCGCAATGAAGCGACTTAGGCCATGACCAGCGATAAGTGCCAATGGGATGTAGTGAGTGGGAACTTCTCTCAAGGCCGAAAATTTGATGGCCAAGAGCAACAACAATCCAACCGTCCCATAGGTTCCTAGTCGAGAATCCTTCATGATTAAAAGGATTTTTTCTTTTGTCCACCCGCCACCTAGTCCGTCGCAGACATCAGCAAAACCGTCTTCATGAAATGCACCAGTGACGTATATCGTAGAAAAGATGCTGAGCATAAGTGCTATTTCGGATGAGAAGATGAAAGAAGAACAGAAAAACACGAAAGCACCAATGCAGCCTACAACTATGCCTACCAACGAAAAGTACTTTGCACTTTTTCTTAGATATTCAGGCTTGTGATCTACCCATTTGGGGCAAGGGATCCTTGTGAAGAACATAATGGCCGTCAAAAAAACTTGAAGCTCTTTTTTCATAAATAACTTTATTTTGATTGGTCTACTTTTTTTGTGAAAAATACAATTGTCATCATATTTCGTTGCTTACCCCTGCACTCTCAAAGCTGGCCATGTCGTTTAAAAAATTGACGGAAGCTCTCAATAAAGGAATTGCAAGAGCTGCCCCTGTGCCTTCTCCCAATCGTAAACCTAACGACAATATTGGTTTGACATTTAAAAAATCCAACATCTTGACATGTCCTTGCTCGTTGGAATTATGAGCAAAGACACAATAATCCATTACATTTTCGTTTATGGCTTTTGCAGCCAATAACGCAGAGGTGACAATGAAACCGTCTATGACAATGCACATTTTCAAACTTGAAGCTTTCAAAATGGAGCCACAAAGCATTGCGATTTCAAACCCACCAAAGGTAGACAAGGCATCCAAAGGTGTTTTGGGGGTGTATTTCTCAGAGACTTCAGAAAGAATCTGCGCTTTTTTGCCTATGCCTTCTTTGTTCAATCCTGTTCCCGAACCCACACATGTGGCTATGGGAGTATTTGTGAAATAGGCCATGAGAAGTGAGGCGGAAGACGTATTGCCAATCCCCATTTCACCAAACCCAATCGTATTGGAACCTTTGTCATGGATTTTTTCAACAATGTCGCTTCCTTTTTTCAAGGCTTCTTTGCATTGTCCCAAACTCATGGCTGGTTCATATTGATAGTTTTTTGTGCCAAATGCCATTTTTGCATTTACAATGTTGGAGTCTTTGGGAAACGTATGGTTTACTCCTGCATCTATGATTTCTAGGTTCAACCCATTGGTTTTGCTAAATACATTTATGGCAGCTCCTCCATTAATGAAATTATATACCATTTGGGAGGTTACTTCTTGTGGAAAAGGGTTCACTTCTCCTTTTGCAGCAATGCCATGGTCTCCGGCAAAAATAGCTATGGTTGGAAGCTCTATTTTTGGAATTTCCGTATTTTGGATGCATCCCATCTTAAAAGCCAAATCCTCCAAGATGCCCAAAGAACCAATGGGTTTGGTCTTTGAATCAATTTTTTTTCGTAGTGAGGCTTCCAATTCAGGGTTGCTTGTAGTAGCTATGTCAAACATCATTTATTTTAAAGTTAAGGGTATTCCAGATACCATCATAGTTGCTTTGTCCGAATGCTTTGCTATGTGTTGATTCATCCAACCTTGCAATTCTGTGAACTTTCTGCCAATTTCCGTACTGGCATGTACGCCCATGCCTATTTCATTGGAAATTATGATGATCGTTGCATCCAATTCCAAAAGCTTGTCAAATTCTTCTTTGGCTAGGGACAAAGAGGTTTCAATGTCATTTTTAGTGTCGACAAAGTAATTGGTAAGCCACAAGGTGACGCAATCCATAACTACGACATCTTTGCTTTTTATAACGGTAGAAACAGCTTTTTCTTCTTCAACGGAAGTCCATCGATCATCCCTATCTGCTATGTGTCTGTCTATTCGTTTTTGATGGTTGCCGTCCCAAATGCGAGAAGTAGCAATGTATTTTGGGGTATTGGAAAGGGACAATGCCAAATCTTGGGCATAACTGCTTTTACCTGAACGTTCGCCACCAGTTATATAATGGATCATGGTTAATGGTTGATGATTTAAAGGCAAAGATTATTCTTTTTTTTAGAATAAAGCAACAAAATGGTTTCGATTATGATAATAGGTAGTATCTTTGCAGCGAATTTTGGTTTTGCACCGTACCTAACGGTGTGAATTAAAAGGGAATCAAGTGAGTCGATACCAGTTGACGATTCTTGAACTGTTCCCGCAACTGTAAGCTGTAAGCTCTATGTTAACTGCTAGTCACTGCTCTGTAAATGGGGTGGGAAGACAGATATGGAGACGCAAGTCAGGAGACCTGCCAAATTCAAACAAACAAGTAAAACTTTCGGGATAAAAGTTTACGTATGATTATCCATGCGATTCTCGATTAATTTTTAATTAAAATGAACAAAAAGACAAGTGTATTTGGTGTGCTATGCCTTGGTATGTCAATTTTTGGGTTTGCTCAACAACAAGCCGACTCGACAAAAGTGGAACAACTGGAAGAAGTTGTGATTTCAGATTCACGTTTCAAGTTAAAGCGTGAAAACTCCGGTAAGACGGTCATTAAGATTTCGAAGGAGGAAATAGAAAGAAATCAAGGTAAAACGGTATCTGAATTGATCAATACGAAATCAGGAATAGAAATCAATGGAAGTCGGAGCAATGCAGGACAAAGTTTGGGGGTTTACGTCCGAGGTGGGAGAAATCGCCAAGTTTTGGTATTGATAGACGGTGTACAAACAGGAGATCCTTCCCAAATCAATGGTCAATACGATTTTAGATTGTTGAATTTGAATCAAATCGAATCCATTGAAATCATAAAGGGCGCAGCAAGTACGCTGTACGGTAGTGGAGCTGCTGCTGCAGTAATAAACATCACAACCAAAAAAGCGAGTGAAGAAAAGGTTAACGTAAACTTGAGTTCCAGCATAGGGACAAATCAATCGGAAGCCGATCAAAATTACAACATTGCGGATTTTCAAAACAGTGTTTCCGTAAATGGTACAGTAAACAAGTTTACTTACCGTACAGCTTTCAGCCATCAATTTGCAGATGGGTTGTCGGCAGCGATTACAGATGAAAATGAGAAAGATCCGTATTCCAAATATGGTATCGATGTCAATTTGGGATATGAATTCAGTTCTGCTTTTTCTTTGAATGTGTATGGTAACATAACGGATATAGATTCCGATTACGATGGAGGTGCCTTCTTTGATGCCGACAACGAGTTCAAGAGTGAACAGTCCAGAGCAGGATTGGCTACAAGGTACAAGTATGGAAAAGGTAGTGTGAATTTAAATGCGGCATACAGCAAATATGATAGAGAATTCATTTCGGATTACCCGTCTACATTCGATTCTGAAAGTTATGTCTTGGATGTATATAACAAGTATGTGTTCAACAAGACATTTTATACGATAGTTGGACTGAATGCCATTGAAAACTCGGCACTGTTCGAAAAGGAGGCCATTTTGAGTGAAGAGACATATACGAACATAGATCCTTATTTGAATTTTGTCTATGTTTCGGATTTTGGTTTGAATGTCAATGCTGGAGCTCGTTTGAACAGTCATAGCGAGTATGGAGAACACTTGACCTACAATGTAAACCCTTCATATGCGTGGAGATTGAATGACGAACAGTTTAGAGGGCAATATGTAAAGGCTTTCGGTTCTTACAGTACGTCTTTCATAACTCCTTCCTTATCTCAATTATTTGGGGTCTTTGGGCCAAATCCAGAGTTGAAGCCTGAGGAAAACGTAACCATAGAGGGAGGTTTGGAGTTTAGACAATCCAATGAATTCAGAGTGAGTGCACTGTATTTCAATAGAGAGGAAACCAATTTTTTCATATATGATTTTACTTTGGGGTATTTGAATTCTGAAGAAAAGGTGAAAACCCAAGGAGTAGAATTGGAAATATATGCTTCACCCATCAAGAACTTGGACATCACTGCCAATTATACATTTGTGGAGAACAAGGAAAATGTGGCAGTACGCATTCCCAAACACAAAGCCAATCTTCAATTGGGATATGATTTTTCTGAAAGTACATATGCTTCGATTGCATACCAATACACGCATGACAGATTGGTAAACGACTTCAGTACCTGGCCAGCTACACAAGTTACATTGGAAAGCTTCAGTTTGGTCAATCTGTACTTTGGTCACTCGTTCAAAAACGAGAAATTCAAAATTTTTGCAGGAGTGGACAACGTGTTGAATGAAGAGTATTCAGATCTTCTAGGGTTTGTCTCTAGAGGAAGAAACGTAAGACTTGGATTTAATTTGAATCTATAATGTCAATTCCAATTTAAAATGACTGGAATATAACATTCATTTTCTTTTACTGTAGTTTCAAGCTAGAATTGGTATGAGAACTCGTATTTCATAAAAACAAAGTGGTCTGATTTTTTTAAATCAGACCACTTTGTTTTTTAATTGTGTACCAAATCACAATACCATACACCATACTTGTCACTTTTGCATATGGAGTCATCTTTGTTGGGTGAGTTGTACTCTCTAAATACCTTTTCTCCAATGGTAAAGGGAATGGGGTTTTTAAAAATGGGGCCGTCATAGCAAAAGGTATGAAATTCCCCATTCTCTCCACAAGGATCTACGCCTTCAGGTAGGTTTTCAATGACGTTTTTGTCAATGATGGTTCCTACGAAGTCTTCTCCAAAATGTTTTGAGTTTGCACATACGACGATGGTCTTGAAGCCTAAATCCAGAAATTCATAAATAAGGGCTTTGGTATCTCTTTTCCATAAGGGAAAAACCGCTTTCATTCCCAATGTGGCCAATTGCTTCTCGCGATAAACCCTAAGGTCTTCAAGAAAGATGTCTCCAAAGGCACTATGCGTGAATCCTTCGTTTTTCAATCTTGTTACTACTTCTGTCATCTTCTGTTCATATACCTCCATGCTAGGTTGTTCAGGTAACTCGATAAAGCTGGCCTTTATGTTCAGGGCTTTGGTTTGAGCTAGCAACAATTCACTTCTAAGCCCATGCATGGATACACGATCGTAATGCGTATTTACAGAAGTTGTCAATTCTTCTATCGAGTAGTTGTCGTCCTTTAGCAAGTGATACAATGCCAAAGCGGAGTCCTTTCCCGTACTCCAGTTGAAATAGGTTTTGTTCATTCGTGTTTGCAAGAATCCTCCATAATTAGGGAAATAATAAAAGAAGTCTAATTGCCATAATTTTTTTAAATCATTAATTTTTAAAATTTGGAGAACCTATCGAACTTCTTTTCTTTTTGAATTTCTTCTTATAAAGATCGTTTACCATAACTGCATAAATACCTTCTTGTAAGCTAGAAATATCGATAGTACCAACTTGAGTGCTGAAATTATATTGTAAAACAGGAGTGCTTGGGTTATTTATATTGTAAATTTTTACGTTTGTTGGTAAACTATTTTCATAATAACTATATGCTACTTCTATTTGAAT
Source organism: Bizionia sp. (assembly GCA_020631395.1). Classification (GTDB taxonomy): domain Bacteria; phylum Bacteroidota; class Bacteroidia; order Flavobacteriales; family Flavobacteriaceae; genus JAHDHI01. Next base: position 19,156 of record JAHDHI010000052.1, on the reverse strand, counting down.
ATTATTACCTAAATCTAAATATACTCTACCTCCAGAATTTTCATACTTAAATTCCATATGCCAAATGTTATCATTTGCGTCTTCATTTGATTCCGTTACATTATTATCTGGATCTATGTGTATAAACATATAATATGTTGTGTTCTCTTGTAATTGTAAAGTAGAGATGTTTTCATATATAGGTAGTATGAAAGTGTCGATTTTTTCTGAATTACCATCAATGCTTCCTGCGTTTTCACTTCTAAATAAATATACAGGAGTTGAAGAAATATCTGGGTATGCATCACTAGAAGTTGAAACCAATAATTCATAAGGTGCAGTATCTGCATTACCATTATCATCATTTTTAATAGTAAAATTAAAAGTATGTTGCTCTCCATACTTTAGGATAGGAACAAAATTAGAATTATCACTTGTATCATATGTTGTTCCATCAACAGTTACAGTAACTTTTTCTAATGTTAAGTTTGGTGGCTCGTTATTTTGCTCACATACATCACCTATACCATTGCCGTCTGAGTCTTCTTGATTGGGATTGTATATGTTTGGACAATTGTCAATAAGATTGTGTACTCCATCATTATCAACATCTCCATTATTGTCATTACAATTTGGGTCACTATCAAAAACATCATTAAAATAAGTGGAGCAACTATTTGGTCCACATTTAGGCTCTCTATTAATGTCTAATTGCTCCCAATGTGATTCAGGAAAGTACAAAAGGAATTCAGGATCGTTATTAGTTATATATTTGGTTATTTTTATTTTAATAAAATATTCAACATAATTTAAGTTTTCTATTAAAAGAGTTGGTTCAAAATCATCATACAAATTATATCTAACAATAGAGGACAAAGGAAGTTGATAATCATTTACACTTTTGTTGACGGTATCAACAATAATTTCATTGCCATCACTATCAACTCCATAAACATACATTAAAAAATCATAATAATAATAACCGAAATCAGAAGAGGAGCCTGGATGATTGGTGATTGGAGTGTTAAAAGTTACATAGCCATTCAGATAATTGCGACATTCATTATTATCGCTAATTCCTTGTCTTAATGTTTTAATTTGTCTTAACCCAAATTCTAATTCTGATGCACTATAAGTTGGAGGGGTTCCAAATTGACTAAAAGTTTTGATTGAAGTAAATAATAATAAATAAAGCAATAATTTTTTTTTCATTTTAATTTGATTAATAGTTTGGGTTGTAATTATTCAATATACATTTCTTTGGACATTGGTAGTAAATCATTGCTGTCACCAACATCTTTTATGAATGTGTTTGTCGCATTGGGTTGTACTTTGTTGTTGTCTGAAATATGCATTAAGGCAGCTGCCAATAGCGGCTCGTTTTCATTCCCTAAGACACCTAAATTTCCTATGTTTTCCACAAAAGGAACGTCCGGAACCAAACCAGTAGGAAGTACTTTATCATTGTTTTTGTTTACAGAAATCGCGATTAAAGGCAATAATGCATATGTATGACTAGGGTTTACTCCTTGTCTTTCAAAATTAGGAGAATCGGAATCATACATCAATCTAGATGCCTGAGATTTTCCTGTGGTATTTGTGCCAATTTGAATGACGTTTATATAAGGTTTCAAACTATTGATGACCATTTCACTGGCAGAGGCAGTGACGCTAGTCGTCAATACATAGACCGTTCCCAGGTTCAAACTGTTTACATCCGTTGAAAACGTATAGACAGCATTGTTGGCTTGTTGTAAATCGTTGTAGATTAGTTTTGAAAATACTTGATTTCCAAATTGTCCAGTAACCATGCTTCCCAAAAGGCTGGCCGAATTTACAGATCCACCTTGATTGTATCGTAAATCCAAAACGAGGTGTTGCACTCCGTTGGATTGAAAGGTTGCGAATGCATCATTCAATTGGTCGTTGAAATTGGCAGTAAAGCCATTGTACATCAAGTAACCGACCTTGTCATTTTCCACATTCAAGATGTCAGTTATAAAGACTGGATTTTTAGTATAGGCAGCTTGAGTCAACATGACGGTTTCCGTTGTAGCATCAACGCTATCGTCGTCGGGCGTAGTTGTACCATTGTCATTGTAGGTAGCTAAATTCAAAGTGTAAGAGTCTTGTCTGAGCAAGCTTCTCCAATTGCTTACCGTCAAAGGCGTGCCATTTACTGCATAAAACAAATCTCCTCTTTCCAAATCTACATTTTCAGCACTTGTGTTGGGTAGGATGTAACGCACATAACCATAAATGTCGTCACTGTTGTCTGCATAGCGTCTTAAGCCAAACTCCATCCCATTGGTAGTGCTGACACCAGCAAATTGTTGTTCGAGTGCTATGTAATCGTTAGTTATCCAACTGAATCTATCTGTGTTTTGCCTGTCATGTATCAAACTTTCAAATAAAGCTTCTGGTTGATCAAAGCTATTTAGATAACCTGTGTAATCTGCACCCAAAGCCTTATTTTCCACCAGATCAGGAACGTGATCCCTATACACGTAAAAAGAGTGCATTGCCCTATATACGAAATCGTTTATTTGGGTGGAAGTAATGGGGTTGTCGTCCCTATCTTCAAAGCAACTTGTAAAAAACAGTGAAGCGATGAGTAGCAATGTGAATTTCGAAATATTTTTCATTATAGGCATTTTTCTTTTTCACATTAAAAATAGGTACTTTAATTGACATTAAAAATTTTTTGTAACAAAATTGAAACTAGTTCGTCGTAATAACATAAAGCGACATAAAAGCTTTTATAACCACAACCAAGAATGACACAAAAGGAATTTTTAAATATTGTAACACCTTTTAAAGACAAAGTCTTTCGTTTGGCAAAACGACTGTTGGTTTCGACAGAAGAAGCAGAGGATGCAACGCAAGAAGTCTTGATAAAGTTATGGAACAACAAAAAGAGGATAGGAGAATACAAGAACATTGAAGCGTTTTCAATGACCATGACAAAGAATTTTTGCTTTGACAAGTTAAAATCCAAGCAGGCACAAAATTTAAAGATAGTGCATAGCAACTATCAAGACCACAATGTGGCATTGCAAAAGCAAGTAGAGTTAAATGATAGCATTGATTGGGTAGATAGAATAATGAAGGAATTACCAGAACAACAAAAACTGGTAATACAATTAAGAGATATAGAACAATACGATTTCAAGGAGATAGCCAAAATGTTGGACATGAACGAAACCGCAATACGAGTAACCTTGTCAAGAGCAAGAAAAACAATAAGAGAAAAATTAACAAAAACACATAACTATGGTGTTAAATAATATAGAAAATTTACTAGAAAAGTACGAAAATGGTGAGACATCACTAAAAGAAGAGCAGCAGTTAAAAGACTATTTTTCGCAAGAAACTGTAGCGCCACATTTAGAAATGTACAAACCCATTTTTTGCTATTTTTTGGAAAACCAGCAAGAGCAGTTCACGAAACACCTACCACTAAAAACTAAAAAGGTATTTAACTACAAGTGGTTATCGGTTGCAGCAGTAACGGTTCTTATGGTAGGATTCTATTTCAATCGTGAAAGAGGAGATTTTACAACTGAAGAAGTGCAATTGGCACAACAACAGGTGAGAGAGTCTTTAGAATTAGTATCCAAGCATTTTAACAAGGGAGTTTCTCAGGTCAATTACTTGGGCGTTATTGACAAAGCTGGCGAGCAAGTCGCCTATTTGGAGGAAATGAACAACCCCATGGGAAGAATCTTTAAAAAGAATTAAAACGAAAATTTTAAATTTTAAAAACAAGAAATCATGAATACAATAAATATAAATACAATGAAAAAGACCCTAATCTTATTTGCCCTTGCAATGATGTTGATGCCATTGACGGCAATGGCTCAGAAAAACGTTTTTGACAAGTACAGCGACAATGATGACGTTACCTATGTGTCGATAAAACCAAAAATGTTTCAAATGTTGGCAAAGATAGACATTGATACCGATGACAAGGATGCGAAGGAATTCTTGGAAATGGTAAATAGCATCACGAGCTTCAAAACAATGGCTACAGATGATAAAAAAATTGCTGCAGACATAGCAAATTGGGTGAAATCAAGATCGAATAGCTTGGAAGAGTTAATGGAAGTGAAAGACGATGGAATGGTAGTTAAGTTCTATGTCAAAGAAGGGAAAGACTCAGATCACGTTGCAGAACTTTTAATGTTCGTCAATGGATTGGACGAAAAAATGAAGGATGCCAACATCAACATCAATGGAAAGGATAGAAGCTTGGAAACTGTTGTCATTTCCTTTACAGGAGACATCGATCTAAACCAAATCTCCAAGCTAACAAGCAAAATGAATTTGCCAGGTGGTAAGGAATTAGATAAAAAAGGTAAGAAATAAACACAAAACAACACATCAATTATGCAAAAACTAATCAAAACCATATTTCTAACTGTTTTGTTTGCAATGGCAATGACAAGTTGTAAGAATGAAGGCTCAGTACAAACTTATTTTGTAGAGCATCAAGATTTGCCGGACTACAAATCCATTGACATATCTGCAAATATTGTAGATTTTTCAAAAGCAGATTTAACAGAAGAGCAAAAAGAGACAATAAGTTCCTTGGAAAAATTCAATGTTTTATTGTATCGTTCCAAACAAGAGGATTTGGAAAAGTATAAAAGTGAATTTGCCAAGGCAAAGGCCATCTTTAAGAACGAAAAGCACAATGAGCTAATGGAATTCAATACGGATGGAGCAAAGTTTAGGGTAAGTTCCATTGGCAGTGATGAAGCTGTAGATGAAATATTGATACTTGCTAGCTCTAGTAAAATAGGTTTTGGTTTGGTTCGTATTTTGGGAGATGAAATGAATCCTGAAAAAATGATAGCATTGATTGACAAGTTGCAAAAAGCTGATGTTGATGACAATCAACTAGAAGGCATTATGGATTTCTTTAAATAAAGAATTTATAGTTTATATGTTTATTAAAAAAAGGATTGTTGGCGCAATCCTTTTTTGTTTGTATCAATTCCAGTAATTTCAAACTAGAATTGGTATTAGCATATGAATGGGTTAACGTAAACTTTTATGGTTTATGTTAACCCATTCATATGTTATATCCCAGTATAGTTGCTTGGAGAAATAGCTTTCAATTCCGTTTTGATGGCATCATCGACTTCCAAGGTATCGATAAAGTTGGATATGGATGTTTTGGTAATGGCTTCGTTGGTACGTGTTAGACCTTTCAATGCCTCATAGGGATTAGGATAGGCTTCACGGCGCAATATCGTTTGAATGGCCTCGGCCACGACAGCCCAGTTGTTTTCCAAGTCTGCAGCAAATTTGGCTTCATTCAACAATAACTTGTCCAATCCTTTCAAAGTAGACTTGAAACCAATCAACGTATGTCCAAAAGGAACTCCTACATTACGCAGAACCGTGCTGTCTGTAAGATCACGTTGTAAACGGGAAACAGGAAGCTTTGCAGACAAATGCTCGAAAATGGCATTTGCAATGCCTAAGTTCCCTTCACTGTTTTCAAAATCGATGGGATTCACCTTGTGAGGCATTGCACTACTTCCTACCTCTCCCGCTTTGATTTTTTGTTTGAAATAATCCATGGAGACGTAAGTCCAAACATCACGATCCAAATCAATGATGATGGTATTTATGCGCTTCAAGCAATCGAACAAGGCGGCCATATGGTCATAATGTTCTATTTGCGTGGTAGGGAAGGAATGGTATAAACCTAATTTCTCCTGTACGAATGCACTACCAAAGGCTTTCCAATCTATTGCGGGGTATGCAACTTTGTGAGCATTGTAATTGCCCGTGGCTCCTCCAAACTTGGCTGCGCTTGGGATGTCATTCAACAAGTTGAATTGTTCTTCCAACCTAACGACGAAGACTTCGATTTCTTTGCCTAGGCGAGTTGGAGATGCTGGTTGGCCATGCGTTCTAGCCAACATGGGGATGTCTGCCCATTCCTTTGCCAAAGACTTCAAACGTTCCAAGACAGCAAAGTATTCAGGAACGTATACATCGTTCATCGCTTCCTTTATGCTTAAAGGGACAGCTGTATTGTTTATGTCTTGAGAAGTCAAGCCAAAATGGATGAATTCCTTGTATTTGCTCAATTTCAATACGTCAAACTTTTCTTTGATAAAGTACTCAACTGCTTTTACGTCATGGTTGGTAACTTTTTCAATGTCTTTTATCGCTTGGGCATCTTCCGAAGAAAAATCCTTGTAGATGGCTCTCAGATCTTCAAAAACAGAAGCATCTACATCAGAAAGCTGAGGTAAAGGCTGTTCGCAAAGAGCAATGAAATATTCAATCTCGACCAAGACTCTATATTTTATTAGCGCTTCTTCAGAAAAATATTTGGTTAAAACATCTATTTTGTTTCTATAACGACCGTCTATTGGCGAAATGGCATTTAATGTTGATACTGACATAGTTGTTGTGTTGTTGTTTTTTTGAAAGCTGCAAAGATAGGTTTTTGTATTGCGAATTGCGAATTGTGAATTGTGAATTTTTGAAGTAGCCTTAATATTGGCCGTGAATGATTTCCATGTCAAAAATCATTTTAATTTTTTTAGAATATGTCTAGCTCTAGCTTTAAATCCAGAACTTTGCATTTGGTAGTCCCTTTCTAGGATCATCACCAATTCCGGGTGAATCCAATCATAATCTTTGCCTAGCAGGAACAAGGTGTTCATGGCATAGGCCTTTGGAGCAATCTTTTCATCGTTGATCATCCAATCAAAACAAGCTTCAATTATTTTTTCTTGATGTTTTGGCAGCAATGCAGATTGTATCTTGTTTTTTGTCTTTGAGTAATATGCCATTGACAGATATTCACATACTTTGGCTACGGGGCGTACGGCAGAGTCCAAATGCACCTTGTGAATGTTGTTGGTAAATGTATCCAAATGGGGAATGGCTGCTTCTATATCTTTACCGCACATGAACTCGAAAACCCAAGCAGCTCTTGGGGATATCTTGTCATTCACCATAAACAGGATTTCTAAAAGAATGGGGATCAAATCGGGATTGGCTATGACCAAATTGGCATAGTATAGACGTTTTTCACGAGAATGATTCACATAATTTAATTTATGGTATAGTGCGTCTGTAGTCAATGGCTTTTATTATTTTTAAAGTTCTAAAATTAATAAAATGAGAATATTTAAAAAAATACTTTTGGTTTTACTTGTTGTTTTTGTCATAGCTCAGTTTTTTGACCCTGAAAAAAATGAAGGAGACATTGCTTCTCTTGATGATTTTCTTGCAGACACGAATCCTCCAGAAAATGTAAAGGCAATTTTAAAGGAAAGTTGCTTTGATTGTCATAGCAATGTCACACGTTACCCTTGGTACAACAGCATTACGCCAATAAATTACTGGTTGGCAGGACACATAGATCATGGGGCGAAACATTTCAATGCTTCCAAATGGAAAGGGAATTCCATAAAACGAAAAGACCATAAGTTCGAGGAACTCGTGGAAATGGTCGAAAAAAAAGAAATGCCTTTGCCAGCCTACACTTGGACACATGGTGAAGCGAATTTGACAGACGAACAAATCGAAGCTGTCGTAACGTGGGCAAAGGGGGTGAGGTTAAAATATGCATTGGCACCAAAACCTGAATGATCATAAAAAACACTTATCTTCTTTTTTTCAAATGACTAGATGTCAATTTAGTGGCAAGTTGTAATTGTGTTTTGTAGGATAAGTGCCTATATTTGTTTCTGAAGTATCGAATAATCCCTATCAATTAAATAATTTAATCAAACTATTCCTCAATTTGAAAAAAGAATTATTAATCATTGGTTTTGTTTGGCCAGAACCCAAAAGTTCTGCAGCAGGTAGCAGAATGATGCACCTCATAGAGATTTTTAAATCTAGAGATTACGATATTACATTTGCGACGTCCTGTGCAAAGAGTGACAATGCATTCGATTTGAAAAGCATTGGCGTAAAAATCGAAACCATAGTTTTAAATGACTCCAGCTTTGACGATTTCATAAGAAAGCTAAATCCGGATATCGTACTTTTCGATCGATTTATGATTGAAGAACAATTTGGATGGCGTGTTGCAAAAAACTGTCCGAATGCTTTAAGATTGCTTGACACTGAAGATTTACATTGTTTGCGCAAAGGAAGACATCAGGCATTAAAAGAAGATGCCATGTTTGACATCGGTTATTTGTACAATGAGGTTGCCAAAAGAGAGATAGCGAGCATCTATAGGTGTGATTTGAGCATTATGATTTCTGAAGTCGAGGTTGAAATACTCAAGCATCAGTTTAAGGTCGATGAGCATTTGTTATACTACTTGCCCTTCTTGTTGAACCCCATCTCATTGAAGTCTCAAAAAGAATTGCCCAGTTTTAGAGATCGAGAACACTTCATAACCATTGGTAATTTTTTGCATACTCCAAATGTCGATGGCCTCTTCCATTTGAAAGAGAATATTTGGCCATTTATCCGCAAGAAGCTACCAAAGGCAGAAATGCATGTCTATGGAGCTTATGAATCTCAGAAAGCAAGACCCTTGCACAATGAAAAAGAAGGTTTTTTTATCAAAGGCTTTGTAGACGATGTCAATGACGTCATGCGGCATTATAAAGTGTGTTTGGTGCCTTTGCGCTATGGAGCTGGTTTAAAGGGAAAAATAGTAGATGCCATATTAAATGGGGTTCCTTGTGTAACCACAAGCATTGGAGCTGAGGGGATGTATGGCGATTTGCCCCCCAATGGCTTTGTTGAAGATGATCTCAAGGAATTTACCAAAAAGGCAATAGAACTATATACAAACAAGATTTTTTGGGCAGGAAAGCAGAAAAATGGAGTTGACATCATTAACACCCGTTTTGACAAGGAGGTGTTCACCACCGATTTCCTGCACAGGATAGAAATGCTTCAAAACGGGATGGAAGCTCATAGAATTAGCAACTTTACAGGAAGCATGTTGATGCATCATACTATGCAAAGCACAAAGTTTATGAGCAAATGGATAGAGGAGAAAAACAAGAATTAACATTGAAAATTTAACTGACACATCACCAATTTTTAATCATCATCATATATGAAAACTTTTTATGCGCTTCTATGCACACTGTTAATGTCTGCGAGCATGTGCGCGCAAATGAATTCCAAACAAATAGATTCCTTGGTGAACTATGCAATGAGCAAGTTCAATGTTGCTGGTACGGCCGTAGCCATAGTAAAAGATGGTAAAATAATCCATAGTAAGGGATATGGTGTAAAGTCGATTGAGACGAAAAGTCCAGTCAACGAGCACACGCAATTTGCAATAGCTTCCAATAGCAAGGCATTCACTACCGTGGCTTTGGCTTTGTTGGTGGAAGAAGGAAAAATCAATTGGTTGGACAAGGTAAAAGATCACATTCCCGAGTTTACCATGTATAACGACTATGTAGAAGACAATTTCAACATTCAAGATTTGGTGACGCACCGTAGCGGATTGGGGCTGGGAATGGGAGATTTAATGTTTTTTCCAGATGGTTCGGATTTTACGATGGCCGACCTGTTGTCAAGCTTTCAATACTTCAAACCAGAGTCTGCCTTTAGGACAAAATGGGATTACGACAACTTGTTGTATTTGGTAGCAGGAGAGCTCATTGCTAGAAAAAGTGGCATGACCTGGGAAGCATTTATCAAAACTCGCATTCTGGATCCTTTGAACATGGATAATACATATGCCTCTTTAAGAGAAATCAAAGATGTAAGCAATTTGTCTTCATCACATTCAACGGACACAGGTACCATTAGGATAATACCGACATTTAAAGAAATGATAAATGGTGCAGCTGGAGGAATATTTTCCAATGTAGACGACTTGTGTGAATGGATGCTATTGCATCTCAACAAGGGAAAATATGGGGAGGATTTGAACAAACAATTGTTTTCAGGGCTCAATCATCGAGAGATGTGGAAAATCCATACGGTAATGAGAGTTAACCCAGACCCACGGTACAATTCCCATTTTTCAGGTTATGGCTTGGGTTGGTTTTTGTCTGATGTAAAAGGAAATATGAAGGTGGAACACACAGGAGGCTTGCCTGGAATGCTATCCAATACGATTATGATCCCCGATTTGAACCTTGGAGTGGTGATTCTGACAAATACTAGTGATGATGGAGGGGGATTGTTTTCTTCAGTTGCCAATGCCATAGTCGATGATTATTTGGGGTTGGACAATTACAAATGGGTTGACAAGTATGCTGCCTACTATAAAAAAAGAACGAAAGGAAACGATGACTTTACAAATAAAGTATGGGAGGAGGTTGAAGTAGCAGATGCTTCGAACATCAAGCAAAAAAACTACATTGGGTTGTACGAAGACAAATGGTTTGGAAATGTCGAAGTGTATCGAAACAAAGGGAAAATGCATATTAGATCCCATCGTTCTCCAAAGCTAAACGGTGAATTGCAATTCTACAAGGATCATACATTTGCTGTTAAATGGGAATATCAAGATATGAATGCCGATGCATTTGTGATCTTTGAGATGGACGAAAAAGAAAAAGCACAACGTATTAAAATAAAGGGAATATCTCCAAACATAGATTTTAGTTTCGATTTTCAAGATTTGGATTTGCAACGAGTAAATAAATAGTAGTCATGAGTTGGATAAAAGTAATACCATACGAAGAAGCAAAATCAAGTTTGAAGAGGATTTACGACAAGGTGAAAGGACCAAACAACAATGTAGACAACATATTGGCCATACATAGTTTGAGGCCACATTCTCTAGTTGGACATATGGCATTGTACAAAAACGTATTGCATAATTCCAACAATACCTTGCCTAAATGGTATTTGGAGACCATTGGAGTGTATGTAAGCCATCTCAATGAATGTAGTTATTGTGTCGATCATCATTTTGCTGGATTGAAGCGCTTGTTGAACGATGATGAAAAGTCCCATCAGATATTTAAAGGGATAGAAGCGAATACTTTAGCAGATTATTTTGATGGTAAATATGCAGTAGGAGTAGATTATGCAAGACTATTGACGATAGATCATACCAACATGCGAGAAAACCTAATATTGGAAATGAAGTCCAATGGTTTTACCGATGGTGAAATCTTAGAGATCAATCAAGTAACCAGCTATTTCAATTATGTGAATAGAACCGTTTTGGGACTTGGGGTCAACATAGAAGGTGATGTTTTGGGTTTGTCTCCTAATGATGGCAACGATGAGAACAACTGGAGTCATTCTTGAAACCTTGCTTTGTAATCCTTATCTTATTCTATTTCGGTAATCAATTCCTTGAATGTGGAATACATTAAATTGCTCGTAGAAAGCAAATAGTCAAAATCAACCGTATCGTAAGTGTCACTAGGCGCATGGTAGTGAGGAGTGGTGTCTTTATTTTTATATTCTTCGGTCAAACCAATGGCATTGTAGCCTAGGTTTCTAAATGATTTATGATCTGTATAGTCGACATCCGAAATATGAATGGGTATATTGTGGATTTTTGCAATTTCTGAGTATTTCTTTTTTAGGTAATCGGTAGGAAGTTCCAGTTCGATTGCTCTGTCTCCATCCTTATCCCATCCCATTTGGTCTACAGTATGCACGGAATGAATGTTGTAATTCCCTTCTTTTAGCATTTTTGCAAATGCATCGCTACCTATCAAGCCTTTTTCTTCATCATCAAAGAAAATGACCATTACGTTCTTATTTCTAACTTTCAAGTTTTTTAAATTGGAAAGCAAACTATAGATCATGGCTACTCCAGTAGCATTGTCATTGGCTCCAGTGCAATTTTCAACGGAATCGAAATGAGCACTTAGAACAATGTATTCGTCGCTTTCAATTGTAGAATAGAGCGTTGTGTAGATGTTTGTGCCTTCATAAAAATCAATTGGAACATTGGGGTTTCTCTTTTGGACTATGAAATGATGTTCCTTTGCTTTTAAATCTAAATTATCGATAAGATCCTTAAGGTATTTTCGAACCAACGCCTTGTCTTTTTTTGTGAACCTGCTTTTTAATTTCACATTTCCATCTATTGTTTCGTTTCCAGTAAGCTTGCCTACGATTTCTTTTTGAACCTTAGAAGAAATTGCATTTAATTGATTGTCGGTGGATTTCGAAACTTCTTTTTAGGAAGAAGATGAAGTATTGAAAATAAATAAAAAGAGTAGAATTGTCGAGCTATGCTTTATAAGAAGAGGATTCATAGATTTTTTTTGATGAAAAAATGATGGTTTTATAAGTTACCATTAAATTTTTTCATATGAAAAATAGAATGTATATTTTGTGGCGTGAACATAAAAAAAACCTTGATCCTTATAGAGAGAGTCAAGGTTTTTAATTGTAAATAAAATGTTTTTAAGCTTTTTGCAAGCTTTTCTTCACTTTTCTATAGGTAAACGTGTTGAATATGTTTCGTTTGGCAAAACGTGTTTGTTTGTCCGATTGTGCAAACTTTATGTATAATGCTTTGTTTACTCCAAAAAACTCATAGGTATTTCCGTCCAAGAACGTTATTTCGAGTAACAAACCTTTGTGTTGCCAATCCATTATGGGACTATTGATGGTAGTGTTGAACTCTTCCAAGTTGGCAGAAATCGTTTCTGGAGCAATACTTACCAAGAAGTGATAGCCATCTATGATTTGGCGACTTTTCAATTCTGCTTCTTTTGCTTTTTCATCACCTTCTTGAAATTTGTCTGGATGCCATTCCTTTACTAAATTTCTGTAAGATGTCTTTAGAGTTTTTAGACTCGTGTCTTTGTCGACATTGAACAACTTCTTGTATTCGTTAATGCGCTTCATAAGGATGCTATTTTCTAATGAGGCGCAAAAGTACTCTTTCTTTTTACATAGATTGCGTGAATGTTGAAAATAATTTGTGTCGAGGACTACTCTTTACAATTAATCCTCGAAATTGAAATTATTGAAATAGAGGGAAGTTTGGCTCCGAAAGGGATCAGTTTCTTGATCACTTGCCAAGAACGATTAGATGCGTTTTCTGTTTTGATGCATCTTTAATTTTCTTGCCAAAGAAACTCTTTGATGCTAATGTCTTGGATTCTCATATATGTACTAAAAGCGAGGGAAGCTTATTTTTTTACCCAAAAATATTGCAAATCCTTGTCAATTTCCCATCCTAGGCTTTCGTATAGGTGTTGTGCAGGGTTTGTCGTTTCCGTTTGCAACGCTATTCCTTTGTAATCGAGGTTTCTGCATAGCTCCTTTGCTTTTTCCATCAATGCCACCCCAATGCCTTTCTTGCGATGGTTGGAAGCTACGAACAAATCATTCAAGATAAACAATGGTTGCATGTAAACAGACGAAAAACTATGAAATAGGTGAGTGAACCCAACTGCTTCATCATCATTGTAGGCAATGTATATAATGGTGTCTTGCTTGGTTAAACGTTCGATTAAAAATGGTTTTACAGCTTCGATGTCTGAGGGTTGTCCATAGAAAACACGATAGCCATCGAATAAAGGAGTTAAATCATCAAGGTTTTGTATTTCTGCTTTTATTATTTTCATGAAGGCTAAAAAACTGCAATCGAAATTACAGATTTCAATATTATGATTTAATACAAGAAGTGTTGCTATTTAGCATTCGATTTATGTTTGTTGATCTCGTCTTGCAATTGACGTCTTACTTTTTGTTCACGCTCCAAGGCAACACGTCTATGCTCTTCAAATTGTTCTTCTGTTTCAGCCAATGTGGTTTTGGCTTGTTTGGTAACGGTATTGCTATCCTTGAATTTGTATATGAAAAATAAAAGAAAAACCAACAAACCTCCAATTATGGACCACATTAGGCTATTGTATCCACCTTTGCTCATCTGTATTCCAAATAAGGACATGCTGTCTTTTTCGATGTTGGTTTTGTCCAAGGTGCTTTGAGTACTGGTCAAATTGGATTTTAAAAGAGCTATTTCCTCAACTTGTTTGTTGACGATGCTTTTGGTGTCATTTAAATTTTTGTGAACCGCTTTTAAGGAATCCAATACGTTAGCCTTTAGGGTTAGTATCCAATTTCTCTTGATTACTTCGTAGGGTTGCCTGCGTTCGTCATTCCAATTGCTGGATTTTGTAATGACATATTCAAATTGATTGTCGATGGTGCCGCTGTTTAATGATAGTTGCTCATTTTGAGTCGTGTTGGCAGTATTCTGTGCTTGGATGTTTAATGAAAAAAAAGCTATTGATAATAGTGCGATGATGAATTTATGGTTGCTCATGCTAGGAGTTGATTTAATTGTACTCAATATTACGAAAAAAGATTAATCTTTGAAATGTTTATAGTAAAAAGCCTCACTTTTGTGAGGCTTTTTATATATACGTGAAATCTATTGATTTAGATGTTGATAGTGCTTAATTCGGTAGTGTTCTGAATGTTGTCTTCATCTAAGTTGTATTGATATAACCCAGTTTCACCTATCAATATGAGCAAATTCTCGTTGATGATCACATCGAAGGCATTTTTATCGATGTTGTGAACCAATTGTAGATTTTCAGGATCGGTAATATCAAAAATCTTGACTTCATCATCGCAAACGATCAGATAATCGCCATAAAGGCCCAAACCAATGGGGCGTGTCAGATTACGTGTGGAAATCAATATGGGGTTCTGTAAATCTTCAACGTCATAGACCTCCAAGACATTGACGTCGGTACCACAGCCAATGTCCGAGTGCAAAGTCACAAAGGCATGGGTATAATTCGAAACTACGGGGTCACATGCTGTGAAGTGCTGAGCTTGTGATAGAAACTCTGGTTGCTCAGGGCTGTCTACGCTATAGATGTACATACCGTTTCTCGAACCTATGAACAAGTATTCTTTGTAGTTGAAAAGCGTTTCTATGTTAAAACCTATGTGTATTTCATTGACTTGCACGGGGTCTTCGTTGTCGGAAATGTTGAAGACGTTCAAATCTTGATTGTCCACAGTGTATAGATAATCGTTGAAAGTTGTAAAGCGAGCCAAAGATCCACTTTTACCAGTATCGGAAATAGGTTCGTTGTTGTTTCCACTACTATCGGAATTGGAATCGCAAGATAAAAGAGTCAATGCTGTTAAAATCAATATGTATTTTTTCATGATGCTATTCAATTAAATTCCAATCTATTATTACTTCATTTTCTTGTGTATTGTAAAAACCAAAGTTGTTTGGCGCTACCAGTTCAGGAAAGGTGTTTACAATGCGTTTTGTGATTTCTATGCTATTCTCCGAGAAATTGGGTTTTATCGCAATTAGGTCTGTAGCATTGTTTATGTACAGTATGTCTCCTTTTATACTCATGTCCGAAGAACCTAAAACCTTTAGAAAGGCCAAGTTCACAGGAGATGAAGGGTTGAAGTTGTCATAGATGTGAAACCCCTTGTTGGGTTCATTGATGAAAAGGTAATTGCCTTTCACATAGATCTTACCTGAGTTCTCAATTGGTTTTGGGGGCAACAAATCGGTTGAATTCTCGAATTCCGTCCTTAGCATCGTTACTGCTTCATACATTTGTCTTGAGACAATGACTTCATCGTCACTTGTTTCCCAAGTAAAGCAGGAGTAGAGACTCAAAAACAATATGGATAAAATGATTTTGTTGGTTGTTTTTTTCATAAAATATGTAGCTTTTTTTATATAGACGCCTGACATATGAAATGGTTGCGTTTCTAAAGCAAAAAATTTCACATTGTTGTGAGATTTTTTGCTTTGTCATAATATTTTGAAGTCTATTAATAATAGGTGAAACGTCTTACTTTGGCTATGTACTTCGCTAAGCGAATGACTTGATGGCTATAACCATACTCATTGTCATACCAAATGTAAAGTATTGCATTTTTACCATCTTTGCGAACAATGGTAGCCTTGCTGTCGTAAATGGAAGGAGCTGAACTACCGATGATGTCGCTAGATACCAACTCATCACTCATTTCATATTTGATTTGTTCAACCAAATCACCTTCCAAGGCGTACTTCTTTAAAGTTGCATTCATGCTGTCCACGCTGGCATTGGCTTCCAATTCCAAATTCAAAATGGCCAAAGATCCATTAGGTACAGGTACGCGTATGGCGTTAGAAGTCAATTTACCTTCAAAACTTGGTAAAGCTTTGGAAACAGCTGCTCCAGCTCCAGTTTCGGTTATGACCATATTTAATGCGGCTGCACGACCACGACGGTATTTTTTGTGGAAGTTGTCTACAAGGTTTTGATCGTTGGTGTAGGCATGAATCGTTTCCAAATGGCCACTTTTCACGCCATAGGTATCTTCAATGGCCTTCAATATGGGCGTTATTGCATTTGTAGTACAAGATGCAGCAGAGAAGATGTCTATTTCGTCTGGGTTGTTTTCTAGGTGGTTTACACCGTAAACAATATTTGGAACACCTTTTCCTGGCGCAGTCAACAATACCTTTTCTGCTCCTTTGGACGACTTTAATCTACTTAAAGCTTCTTTGTCCCTAAAAACTCCAGTATTGTCAATAACCAAGGCATTGTCAATGTCGTATGCTGTATAATCTATGTCTTCAGGTTGGTTGGCAGAAATAATTCTTACTGTTGTTCCATTGATTATCAAGGCTTCTTTCTCTACATCTATGGAAACTGTTCCAGAAAAATCGCCATGAACAGAATCATTACGTAGCAAAGCAGCTCTTTTTTCTAAAATGGTAGCATCTATTTTTCCACGGGTAACAATGGCTCTCAAACGCAATTGACTACCTTTTCCTGTTCTTGTCATCAACTCTCTTGCAACCAAACGACCAATACGTCCAAAACCATAGAGAACGACATCTTTGGGCGTTATGGCCTCATTGTCATTGGCAGCTTTGAGTTTGTTGGCAACAAAAGCCATGGCATTCCCATATTTTTTTTCTTCTAGGTGATATTCGTAAGTTAATTTTCCGATGTCCAATTTTGCAGGAGGAATATCCAATGTTTTGATAGCTTGAGCTATCTCCACGGAATCGAAAACCGAAATGGGTTTTTGAACAAATTCTCCAGCATATTCATGAAGATTTAAAATCTGGCTTACGTTTCTGTCTATCAATTGGTTTCTGAAAATCACCAATTCTATAGATTTGTCGTACCAAAGATCGCTTACAATTTTAATAAATTCCACAGTAGCTCTACGTCTGTCTGCTTGAAATGCTAATTCGCTTTCGTAAGTTTCTTTAACGGGCATTGGTATAAATGTTTAGTGTGTTGTTATTTTTTGTGCAAAAGTATAGTTTTCAAACGTTTTCATAAAACTTTTAACGTAAAAAAACAAAAGCACCATAGGATAAATCTATAGTGCTTGAAAATCGTTCAGAAAGAATATGTTTTATACATCCTGAAGCCAGACATCATCAGGGTCACAAGGGTTGTATTGAATACTTGGTGAGTAACCTTGGTGTATAAGTAACACAGAATAACCATTAGCTAAATCTATAGTATCAAAGGGATAAATCATTGTGGCATCTAAATCTGCATTATAATATGTAACAAGATAATTGTTACAATCTTTTTTTAAGCTGGCTTGATTTCTACTTTCATTTTCAATGCTTGAATTATTAAAACTCGAAAAGCTAAAGAATAATGAAGCGAGCAAAATTAATAGTTTGTTTTGCATAATTATTTAGTTTTTAGATTAATATATGATTAAAGAACAAGAAAGTAGAGCTATACCCTAACTAATCACCCCCAACCTTAGGGCAGTAAGTTCAAAAAAAACTATATTTTAAAGAGATTTTTCTTAGTTTTAAATCAAATATTTTCCTTAATTTAAGAATTATGGATAAAATACAAAAAGTGTTACTTAAAAGCATATTTCAAATTTTGACCAAAAGAATTTACTATTTCAATTGAAAAAAGGTTCTTAATATTCTTATCCTTTAATATGGATTGGACATCTTCTACGGAATTTACTTCAAAGCCATTTATTTTTGTAATTATATTTCCAGGTATAATTCCTTCTTCAGATAGATAGTCGAAATAAATTCCTTTTAGTTCAACTATTTTCACACCTTTTTTTACTTTATGTTTCTTTAAGTCATCGTATTTTGCATTTTGAACTATAGCTATATTGGGAATGACTGTGCTGTTGATTTTTAGCAAGGTAACTTTAGTTTCTTCATATGTGCCATTTCTTAAAAAATGAACTGTAATGATATCATTAGGACGTTTTGTGTCTAAAAAACCTCTTAAATCTGAAAATTTATTCATTTTAACATTATCAATTTTTTTAATGATATCCCCACTTTTTAACCCTGCTTTATCTGCTCCAGTGTCTTCTTCTACTTCTTCAACATATATGCCTTCAGTTTCTGAAATTCCAAGTTTTTCTGCAGTGAAACTATTCAAAGATCTAGGTATAATTCCCAAAAAACCATTTTGAACATTGCCAAACTCCATGATGTCTTGTATGACTTTCTTGGCAATGTTGCTGGGCACGGCAAAGGAATATCCGACATAAGATCCGGTTTGTGAGCTAATAGCAGTGTTTATGCCAATGAGTTCTCCGTTTGTGTTTACCAATGCTCCACCCGAATTTCCAGGATTTACAGCTGCATCGGTTTGTATGAATGATTGATTGCTTTGTCCAGACAAATCTCTGGATTTGGCACTTATTATTCCTGCAGTGACTGTAGAAGTCAAGTTAAATGGGTTGCCTACGGCAAGGACCCACTCCCCAATTTTTGCAGAGTCACTATCTCCAAATGTCGTATATGGCAAATCTTCATCCGATTCTATTTTTAACAAGGCAATGTCCGTTTTTGGATCTGTCCCTACTATTTTGGCTTCCACCGTTCTATTGTCGTTCAAGGTCACATTTAAAGTTTCGGAACCGTCAATGACGTGATTGTTGGTTACGATGTATCCATCTGGCGAAATGATGACACCGCTACCCGTTCCTAACTGTTTGCGTTGTGGCACCCTACCCATGAACAAGTCTTGCAAGGTTGGTTGACTGTTGTTGATGGTTACATTTTTAACGTGTACGACGGCATTTACGGTCTTTTCTGCCGCATTTGTAAAGCTAATGCCTTTTTCTATGGCCAAATTCGTTTTGGTAATAGTGTTGTTTGTTGGAATGAACATCGGTTGGGCCTGTTGTTGTTCTACAACTGCATTTTGTTCTTTTTCTACAAAGGTCTTATAAGCTCCTAGAGTGATTGTTCCTCCTAATACCGAAACTAAAACCAGCGATAAAATCT
>JAHDHI010000051.1 GCA_020631395.1 Bizionia sp. | reverse complement strand
TCATACAATTTACAACTATTTTATCAATTATGAGTGTTTACGGATATTCAAAAAATTAAAACAAAACACAAAAGATTTGGCTTGTGGCTAAACTGAAATTAATCGCTTATTTTCTGCCCAACTTGCCATATATTTACTGGTATGTATAAGTAAAAAAACGAACGCTGAATGACAGAAACTATTGAATTGAGAAATAAACCTGAATTGAAATTTATTCTGAATGCAGACGAATTTGATATCGTGGATGCCTCAGAACCCAAAAACAATGGAACTTACTCATACGTGGAAATTAAAAATGCGGAACTGAATGAGGAACGAACAAATTGGCTGATTTCGATTTTAAGTATAATTGTTGACTTTTTGACCGGAAGTGGAAATGGAGGTAAATTTAGAACCAAAGCAAACTTAATTCTGAAAACGGACAATCGGAATTTTATAATATGGCTGAACAATTCGGATTTTGGAAAAGCGGAAAGAGTAACTGAATTAATAAATAATAAAAAAACCTACAACCAACACCAATAGGCTGTTGCACAAACCAACGATTAATAAAAAACAAGCCCCATATAAGCTTCTCCAACAAGGTTTTCATTCTACTACCATAGATTAAGGCCTCATTTCAACGGCCTTGTCTGGAAGGAAAGGGCTTCGCAAAAGGCCGCTTTTCATAGCTTTGACAAAGAGCAAACAACTTGCCCAGAACTCCAACAAGTTTCCAAAACTAGCACAAAAAGCAACAGAAACTTATACTCAAGTTGCAATGGTCAATTTCAAATCCATTAGATTTGTAATAGACACAGGGATGTAATGGATATTGCTATTATATTTTTGTTCTACACCATTTAAAAGAAACATTATAAATGAAAATCAAAATCCTTGGGGACTTATTCATTAGGCATAACGAAATTGACAAAAATAGAGAATCAATTTGGTTTTTACACGGGTTTGCCGATTCTGGATTAGCATACAAGGAGGTTTTCGATTCAAGTCTTTCGACAGAGTTTAATCTTTACGTGGTTGACTTGCCAGGGTTTGGGGTTAGCCCTATAAATATCGAGTACCTATCGATTAAAGAGCACGCCAATTTGCTCTCAGAAATAATTCAAAAGGAAACAGAAAATGGAGGAAAAGTAAATATTGTTGCCCATTCCATTGGTGCATTAATTGGAACTTGGGTTTGTAAAAATCAATCTGAGAAGATCAATTATTACTTTAACATAGAAGGTAATTTGACAGAGGCAGATAGTTATTTTTCAAGCAAGCCTTTAAACTTTAAAACTGCCGAAGGTTTCATAAAGTCATTTGAAGCCGAAATCTTTGAAAATGCAATTAAGAAAGAACGGTACAGAAGATATTACAGCAGTTTGAGATTTGCTATGCCAGAGGGAATGCGTAATTGGGGAATTACAAGTCAAGAGCATATAAAAAACAATAAATGTGGATTTGAATTTAAAAATTTGAATTGTAATAAAATATATATTTGGGGAGATTTGGATACACCAAAAGAAACGCAAGAATTTATAAAAGAGCAAGATATTCCAAATAAACTATACAGAGGGGTAGGACATTGGCATATGGTTGAAAATTCAAAAACTCTATATGCAGACATTAACAATATAATAAAAAACGGTGTAGAACAATTAGTATAATGCATATGCTCCCTTTTGGAAGCAAACGCATTATACAAGAGACGTTACCTATAATTATGACAAAAATTTCGCTAAAATTATTACTTCTGCCTTTTATATTAGTTTCAACATCTTGTAAAGAAGAAATTGAATCGGTTTTAGAAGCTGATTACAAAATAATTGAATTAGATTACGGATTTGACAACTATATGAAAAATACGAGAGATAAATCCGATCAGTTTATAATCAAACAGAGAAATCTTGTTTTAATTGATGTTGACAAAAATGGAGAAACAATAATTGAGGACAATTTTATTCCAGACAGTTTAATAAGAACTGAATTTAAAAAATATATAATACCAAACCCAACAAACGAAAAAATGCCAATGACAATTGAAAAGAATTTTCGATACTCTGGAAAGGTTAATGTGCATAAAAACATAACCATACTTGCGAAATATGACAAAGAATTAAACTATGAAAAATACCGGGAAATTAGAAATGAATTTTACTTAGCTTATAATGAAGTTAGAAATGAATTTTCTATTTCGAAATTCGGTAAAAGCTTATCCGAATTACTAAACTCGGGCGAGGAAGAAGACATTTTAAAATGGAAAGAAATAAGACAAATATATACCGTCCGATATACGGAATCGGTGGATTAAAAATATAGGTGACAATGGTAGCTGTTGCACAACCTACGATTACTAAAAACAAACTCCATATAAGCTTCTCCAACAAGGGTTTCATTCTATAGGCATAGATTGTAGGTCTCATTAATGGCCTTGTCTAGAAAGAAAGAAAGAAAGAAAGAAAGAAAGAGCCTCGCAACCCCAACCCCTCAAAGCTCCAAAGCTAACGCAAAACAACAGGAATTCATACACAAGTGACAACAAACAATTTCAAATCCATTAGATTTGCAATGGATATTATGGAATGTGATAGCTATTGCTTTTATAACATTATTGTAAGTAATGAAAAAAGTATTATGGTAACTAATATATAAATCAGTTATAATAAATTGAAAGAATTCCTTAAAAAAATAAAGCTAATTATTGACTTTAGCTATGAAGTTAGTATGGAAAAAGAAGAATTCAGAACAAGGTTGAAAAACAACCTTGGAAAACAACGCCTCAGCATTTACTTAGATCTTTTTGATTTCTTTACTCCATCTAAAAATGACTTAATAGGCTACATAAAAGCAGATGAGTTTAAAATTAGAAAGAAAAAGAAACTATTCAGGTTTGATTTTTTAATAGACTACGCTATTGCCAATGGTAGGTTTAATCAAGAAAAAGATAAAATCGTAATAGAGACTCAAGTTAATGGATTTCATTATGGAATGATACCACTTTACCTATTGACAATCCTCTTTTACTCATTTATAATGTTTGCTATTTTTAATACAAGCGGATTAGAGGATAAAGGATTAACTCTAATATTCTTTGTATTTATAGGGCTATTAGTATTTGGATTCTCATACTTTATGATGGTAAAAAGTACTAAAAGACTCAAAAAAATGTTAGAAACTGAATTTAATCGCTTGCCTTTGTAAAAAAACACGTACAAGACTAGTAGCTGTTGCACAAACCAACAATTAGTGAAAAACCAACTTTATCCAAACTCCTTTTATGAAGGCTTTCATTCCATTCCCATGGATCGTGGTGTAGATCTGTTTTTATTGAAGGTTGAGGATTGGAGCTTTTTAGATTGCTTGCTCGGATGGAGTTGAAACTGAAAGTTGCACGCTTAAAAAGCCTGCAAACAAAGGCATATTACATAAAACGCTCCTTTATTCATATAGTTAAATATAAAAGTGTACCTTTGCCCGCTGAAACCCAAAGGGTTTATTTTTATTCCTCAGAGAGAGGATGTGTTACTAGAAGTTTTAGGTTAAGTATGTTCGATGCGCTTCTATATGTAACACCAACATAATATGATGCCATTGAATACTTATTACAAGAATGAACACATTCCAAGATTTAGGTCTTAACGAAGACTTATTAAAAGCCATTGCAGATTTAGGTTTCGAAACCCCAAGTGAAGTCCAAGACAAAGCCATTCCAATCTTATTGGAAGAAGACACCGATCTGGTTGCTTTGGCGCAAACTGGAACAGGAAAGACCGCTGCCTTTGGTTTCCCAATGTTACAAAAGATAGATGTGGATAGCCGTACGACCCAAGGGTTGATACTATCCCCTACTCGTGAACTCTGCTTGCAAATTGCCAACGAGATGAAACAATACGGGAAATATTGCCAAGGTTTGAACGTCGTTGCCATCTACGGAGGATCCAGCATTACGGATCAAGCGAGAGAGGTTAAACGCGGTGCACAAATAATAGTTGCGACACCTGGTCGTATGAAAGACATGATTAGTCGTCGTTTGGTGGACATTTCCAAAATACAGTTTTCTGTTTTGGATGAAGCCGATGAGATGTTGAACATGGGATTCAAGGAAGACATCACAGACATTCTTTCCCATACCCCAGATGAAAAAAATACTTGGTTGTTCTCTGCAACGATGCCAAGAGAAGTTGCTTCCATTGCTAAAAAATTCATGAGAGAGCCACAGGAAATCACTGTTGGCCATAAAAACCAGAGTACAAACAACGTATCGCACGAATACTATTTGGTAAACGCCCGTGATCGTTACCAAGCATTGAAACGTTTGGCAGATGCCAACCCAGACATATTCTCGGTAATCTTTTGTCGTACCAAACGAGATACGCAAAAAGTAGCCGAACAATTGATAGAGGATGGTTACAGTGCTGGTGCACTGCATGGCGATTTGAGCCAGAATCAACGAGACATCGTAATGAAGCAATTCAGAACCAAGCAAATACAAATGCTTGTAGCGACGGATGTTGCTGCCCGTGGTATCGATGTGGACAACATTACACACGTTATAAATTACCAATTGAGTGACGAGGTGGAAACCTACACGCACCGTTCTGGAAGAACTGGTCGTGCCGGTAAAACTGGTGTTTCCATGGTTATCGTCTCCAAAAGTGAAGTTAGACGCCTTAAAAGCATCGAGCGCATCATCAATCAAAAATTTGAATTGAAGGACATTCCAAACGGAATGGAAATTTGTGAAGTGCAGTTGATGTCCTTGGCAAACAAAATTCACAATACGGAAATCAATCATGAAATAGACAAGTATCTGGAAGACATCAACGCGATGTTTGAAGATACTAGCAAAGATGAACTAATCAAGAAATTCTTCTCTGTGGAGTTCACTCGTTTCTTCAACTATTATCAAAAAGCAAAAGATCTCAACGTCAAAGTTGGGGATCGCGATTCTGGTAGAGAACACAAAGCAGGAGGAAATGCTGCTCGCTTCTTCATAAACGTTGGGGAGAAAGATGGTTTTGATTGGATGAAGTTGAAAGACTTCCTAAAGGAACAATTGGATTTGGGGCGTGACGATGTCTTTAAAGTAGAGTCCAAAGACACCTTCTCTTTCTTCAATACGGAAAAAGAACATCAAGAAAAAGTGTTGGCTCACTTTACCGACTTCAAACACAACGGAAGATTCGTAAACGTGGAAATCACAGAAGACAAACCAAACCGTGGTGGTCGTGGACGAGGCAAACGTCGGGAAGATAGAAAAGGTGGAGACAGAGGACGCAATGACAGGAATTACGGTGGACCCAAAAGTGGCAGAAGACGTAGTGACAGTTCCGAATCACGTTCCAGACGTTCGGATTCTGGTTCTGGAAGCTCCAGACCAAGACGTTCCAGACGCTAACCCTTTTTGTTAATTTTAAGTCAAATTCGTAATATAAAAGTACTAAATAACGTTTTGTTTAGTACTTTTATAACTTATTACACATAAAATATGAAGCATCTTTTAATTTTACTTACCCTAGTTATTGGTACTACATTTTGTCATTCGCAAGACATAGATGAAGAAACGGAAGTAAAAGGTACGATCATAGATGCATCTACAGACAAAGCCTTGGAAGGAGTAAACATCGTCAACATCAATCAAGTGATTGGAACCTCGACGAACAAAGACGGAGAGTTTCAACTTGGAGCAAAGGTAAACGATACTTTGCATCTCTCATATTTGGGATACAAATCCTTGAAGGTAAGAGTAACCAACGACTGGATAAAGTTTGGCAATTCCCAAATAACCTTGACGGAGTTGGCCTTGGCCTTGGAAGAGGTAGTCGTTTCCGATTTAAAGCTTACGGGGTATCTGGAATTGGACATCCAACAGGTGTCCATAAATACCAATTACCGTTATAGCATTTCTGGATTGTCTACCGGTTACGAAGCCGGTGATCGTTCTCCCAATGCCGTTACCAAAGTTCTTGGCTCCATATTCAACCCTTTGGATTTTCTTTACAATACCTTCGGAAAGAAAGGCAAGGAGTTACGCAAGCTCAAAAAGATGAAACAAGATGATGAGATTAGGAATTTGTTGGCCTCTCGTTTTGATAGGGAGATGTTAATGGTACTATTGCAAGTAAACAAGGTGGATTTGGATGAAATCGTTGCCCAATGCAATTACTCTAAAGAATTCATAAACACTGCCAACGACCTCCAGATACTGGATGCCATCAGTGAATGTTACGAAGAATACAAAGTGCTTAATCGCAGCAAGAAAAGACGATTGTAACATATAGATAAAATAACGAAAGTCCTGAAATTAAAAACTTCAGGACTTTTTTTGGTTTATGGTGAAACGATATTGCTGGTGGCTCTAGGCTCTGGAGTGCAAGGCAATCCTGTTTCCTTCGGAATCCACAAAGATGGCCATATACCCTATCTCTGGTGAGATTTGTGTTTTTTGTTGTATTACCTTTCCTCCTTCTGCCTCTACTCTACTCAATTCCTTCGTAATCTCTTCCGACGCAAAGTAAACTAGGACACCGTGAGTATCACTGGGCTTGTATGCCTCATTGTAGACCAAGGCCCCTGAAGCTCCCGGTTTGTCTTCCGCAAAGGGAAACCATCCCATCAACGTCCCTTCGAAATCTTGTACTTGTACCTCTATGTTGAAAACGGCATTGTAAAATGCCTTGGCTCTGTCCATGTCGGCAACAGGAATCTCGAACCAACCTACCATGTTATGTTTCATCTGTTTGTATTTATTGTTTTTCCAAAATGACTTTCAATTCTGCCAATCCTTCTTCAAAATCTTTCCCTACGGTCTTGTCCATGCTGAAGAACAAGAAAAAGATGTTGGATGGTGGTTTGTTCTTACCCGTAAACCCCCATGTCACCTTTGTCTCCCCATTGCCCAAGTCCTTCACTCTCGTATAGGCATCAGACTGGGATTTCCAAGGCTTGAAGAAACGCAATTGCACATCTATGGTCTCATTGTCCACAATGCGTTTTATCTCTTGTTCACCCGTTCCTACTTCCTTGTTCCCTTCCCATTTGGACATGAAACCAACCTCTCCATCCGTACCAATGTATTCTTGCTTCATGTCTGGATCCTTCTTCTTCCATGGGGACCAATCGTTCTGGTTCTTGATGAACTTCAAATACTGAAATACTTCAGGCAAGGGCCTATTGATATTCACGCTTCTTTCGACATTGTAATTTTTTGGAGCAATTAGTGTCAACACTAATATTGTCGCTATTATACCCAAAACGACATAAAGAAATACCATCATAATTTATTGTTTAGTTAGGTTACATCGATTCGTCATTGCTACTCACCATCCACTGTATTCCAAATTTATCGGTAAGCATTCCAAATTTCCCACCCCAAAAAGCGGCATCAAAAGGCATAATGGCCGTTCCTCCTTCCACTAGGCTATTGAAAATGGACAATGCTTGCTCATCGTCATCCGCATTGATGCTAAGGCTAAAATTGTTTCCTACCGTCATCTGGTCGCCTATGTTGTCGGATGCCAAAAGGGTGCAATCATTAAAAATCAAAGTACAGTGCATTACCAGGTTCTTTGCCGAGTCCGGGTATTTGAAAGTGCCTTCCGGTGCATCGCTAAAGCGCATGAATTGGGTGATTTCCCCATCTAGGACATCTTTGTAAAAGTTAATGGCTTCTTCACAATTTCCTTTGAAGGCTATGTATGGATTTAGTTGCATCGTTTATTTTTTTTAAATTAGTATCCTTAAAATTACAAAAAAATTATCGTTGTTTATAAAATCGTGCTATAATGTCGTCATAGCTTTTAATCGTCTTCTTGCACCAATCCATACGCTTTTCGAGTTGTTCACCTTCGGTCAATCTCCAATCTATGTCCGTCTGTTTCAACTTCGTGGTAACTTGTTGCAAGATGATTGCGGCAGAAACCGATATGTTCAAACTCTCCGTAAAACCGGACATCGGGATCTTTAAAAACACATCTGCCTCTTCCAACACTTCTTGAGACAAGCCTTCTGTTTCCCTTCCAAAGAAAAAACAAGATTTCTTGGTGACGTCGAACTCGTGCAACATGCAATCATTCGTATGTGGTGTCGTAGCTACTATTTGGTAACCTTGGTATTTTATGGCCTTAATGCAATCTTTCATGGAGTGGTACCGATTGACATCTACCCATTTCTGAGCTCCCATTGCTATTTCCCTGTCAATACGCTTGGAGTTTCGCTCTTCCACAATGCTTACCTCTTGTATTCCGAATACGTCACAGCTTCTAATGACTGCACTAGTATTGTGCAATTGATATACATCTTCTGTTGCAACCGTAAAATGTTTGGTTCTCTGATTTACAACATCTAGAAAACGCTCCAAACGATTTTCCGTGAGGTAGGTTTCCAAATGTTCCAAAAGGGCAATATCTATCATTTGTTGAATAAAATTTATCGAATGTAATAAAATTGCACGGATTCATACATTCACTAGATTAACAATAATGCTAATTTTTATGTAAATTACACAAATTAAAAAGATTACCTCTTTAGTGAAAACAAAATATGAAACACATCGTTGTATTGACAGGAGCTGGGATGAGTGCAGAAAGCGGACTCAAGACCTTTAGGGATGCCAATGGATTGTGGGAAGGACACAATGTCATGGAAGTGGCTTCGCCCGAAGGCTTTGATGCAGATCCAGAATTGGTTCTCGAATTTTACAACCAAAGGCGTAGGCAACTCTTGGAAGTGAAACCCAACACTGCTCATCATGATTTGGCCAATCTAGAAAATGATTATAAAATGACGATAGTCACCCAAAATGTCGATGACCTCCATGAGCGTGCAGGTAGTACGAACATCATACATTTGCATGGAGAACTTTTAAAGGCCAGGCCAGTAAATGCAACTGCCCCAGTTCTAAATTGGACCAAAGACCTCAACCTTGGTG
The DNA here is from genome assembly GCA_020631395.1 of Bizionia sp. Lineage (GTDB taxonomy): Bacteria > Bacteroidota > Bacteroidia > Flavobacteriales > Flavobacteriaceae > JAHDHI01. The sequence continues at coordinate 27,863 of JAHDHI010000051.1, read as the reverse complement.
ATTTGGACGGCGACGGCAACCAACTACGTCCGCACATCGTTTGGTTTGGAGAAGCTGTCCCCATGTTGAACAAGGCTGTAGACATATGCAGCACTGCCGATGTGCTATTGATAATAGGAACTTCCATGCAGGTTTATCCTGCTGCCAGTTTAATTCATTATGTCAAGGAGGATACTCCCATATACTTCATAGACCCCAAACCCACTTTGTCTGATGGTGAGAATACAACTGTCATCTCAAAACCAGCCACAGAAGGTGTAAAACATTTTATTAACCTCATGAATGATCATAGATAGTAAAACCCACGACTTGATCGAAGATGCATTCAACATTCAATCCTTTTCTATGAAATTCTTCTCCCTTATATTTTCTTTATTTATTTTCAACATTGTCCATAGTCAAGAATTTGATTCCATAATATCCTTTTCTGATGACGTCTTGGCCAAGGTGAACATAAATACGCAGAATGAATCATTCTCCATTCAAGATGATTCTGAAGAAAATTTCACCATTGGCGCCAACAATGTCTATAGATTGGAAGTTTCTGCCAATTATAAATTCCTAGGTTTGAGTATTGGTTTCTCTCCCAGCAATGGGGATTCTGACTTTAAATCCTCTTTTCTGGAATACCAATTGAGATTGTTTCTTGGGCAATGGATTCAGAACTTTCAATACAGGAAGGTTCAGGGTTTTTATGAAGAATCCGTCATATTGAATGAAGAGAGCCTTCAATTCCCCCATTTGAAAACCACCAATTGGAATGGAGCAACTTCTTATGTATTGAACCCAAAGCTTTCATTGAAGCACCTTTTGTATCAGACCGAATGGCAAAGAGAAAGTGCCGGTAGTTTGATACCAACCTTGAAATATGGCTTTAACAGACTCTCTGGCCAATTCGGGGACGAAAAACTATTTCAAAACAATTTTGACATATCCTTGGTTTCAAGCTATTATTACACATGGGTGGTTAAACGGAATTGGTTTATTTCACCATCCTTGTCTCCTGCTTTGGGGATTAGGTTTAGCTCGGATCAAACTAAAGAAAAAGAGACATATGTTACCAAAGCATTGAATTTTAGCCTTCAATTCGGCTATACCAACGACAGAATAAGTGCTGGTGCCAGTTTTAGTTTTGATTCCAATTCCGTAAGCGAAGATGTAAGAGAAAATGTTATTAACGACAAGAGCTATGCGAGTATTTACTTTGGCTACCGGTTTGCTCCTCCAAGATATTTGAAGGAAAAAGTCGAATGGATTAACCAAAAGTTAGGATTGTAACCTTATAGGACTTTTTACTCTTTCAATAACTATTCAGCCATTATCTTAAAAAAAAGACTTTACTTAATTGTTTTGTTATCGTTTGTTAGTTAAAAACCAACAGCAATACACTACTCTATTATAAACACTTGTGATTTTTGTTTGTTTTTCTGGAACAACGTTTTGAATCTCCAATGAGATTGATTGCTACAACTTAGGCTGAATAGTTACTATTCTTTTAAACAAGGCTTGGTATTTTGTCTGTATTTTCACAAAATAAACACCAACAGGCAATGCTTCAATATTCACATCAATCTTTTGTGAAACGTTAAGTTTTCTTTCTGAAATGGATTTAATCAATTTTCCATGTACATCGTAAATAGATATTGCATTCAAGGGAGCAGCATTAGTTTCAATTGTAATTACACTACTTGTTGGATTCGGATATACTTTTATGGCTTCTGGAGAAAATAATTCGTTCTCAGTACTTAATACAATACTACTCATATCAAAACTATACATGGATCTTCCATAAGTTCCTGCATATAACTTATTCGTAGGTACATGGAGTTTTAAATCTCTAATGACAGTGTAAGGCAGGTCATTACCAAGAATATCCCAGCTACCTCCATCATTTTGCGAATACCAAACATTTAAATCGGTTGCTATAATTAGTAAATCTTGATCTGTATGTAAAATTACATCGTTTACAGGGATGCTTGGCAAATTGGAAGAAATATCGATCCAATTTTGTCCACCATCTTCAGTTTTAAAAATATGCGGGGTATAGTCCAACTCACCAAATCCAGAGAAAGTGACATAGGCTACTTGATCATCTTCAGGAGATATGGCTAATGATGTCACATATCGATTTGGTAAAGAGCTGCTTACATTAGACCATGTAGTTCCACCATCAAAGGTAACATTAACATTGCCATCATCACTTCCTGTATAGACTGTTGTTTCATTTAAATAGGAAGGAGCAATTGCAGTTAATGTACCATAGGATAGCGAACCCGTTGGATGTTGCCCATTGGTTAAATCACCACTAATGGGTGACCAAAGTACGGCTCTGTTTGAAGTATACAATTTATTGCTTCCATAAAATGCTAATTCAGAATTAAACGGAGACAATACCACAGGAGTATTCCAATTAACACGATCACTACTACTTATTCCATTCGTAGCTGGTTGAAAACTAGCCCCTCCATCGGTGGAACGAAATAGGTTTCCCCATTGTGCTTCGGCATATACATAACTATTATCATTCGGGTCTACATTAACATGAAATCCATCCCCTCCTAAAATCGCATTCCAATCGTTTGTACCAGCAGTTAAGGTTCTAATAGTGTTGTTGTCTTGGGTTCCTCCATAGAGACGTTCGGGCTGTTGAAAATCAACTTCAATATTATAAAACTGCGTAATTGGAAGGTTGGTGAATTTGGTCCAAGAATTTCCTCCATTTTCTGAAATATATGCACCTCCATCATTCCCTGCCAATATAAAATTGGTATTGTTTTTAGAATATTCTAAAGCATGATGATCCACATGCATTCCGACTACACTTTGCCAATCATCACCACTATTTGATGTCCTATAAAGCTGTTGTCCAAGAACATAAACTTCATCTGAATCTGTAGGATGCACCCTTACATTCCCGAAATACCAACCAAAAGAAGCATCCACATCGCTTATATCACTTAAAGCAACTAGCGTCCAATTATCTCCATTGTCTGTTGACTTATACAATCCATTAAAGGCATTCGTAATTTCATTGGTGGTGTATCTTGCATAAATAATGTTTGGATTGGATTCTGAAATTGCAATTCCGATTCTTCCTGTATCAGGACTTGCTGCAGGCAATCCTTGAGCTGCACCTAATTCTTCCCAAGAATCTCCACCATCTAAAGATCTATGTATCGCTGATGTTTCACCACCATAATCTCGTTGCCAAGGTTTGCGGGTACGTTCCCACATAGCAGCAAATAGGATATCTGTATTTACTGAATTCATAGCAAGATCTATGGCAGCTGTGGAATCTGTAACAAACAGTACTTGTTCCCAATCATTACCACCATTGGTAGATCTATAAATTCCACGCTCATCATTTTTGCCATATAATTTTCCTGATGCTGCAACAAAAACTCTATCTTCATCTAAAGGATCTACTACGATTCTACCTATGTGATGGGTTTCATCTAAACCTAAATGATTCCATGTAGCACCGCCATTGTCTGAACTATACACTCCATTTCCAAAATAGGCACCATCAGTAGCTGAACCATTTGCTTCTCCTGTGCCTACATACAATTTTTGAGCGTTTGAAGGTGCGATAACAAGGTCACCAATAGATGGTTTGGCCATCTCATCAAAAATGGGTTCCCAGTCAACTCCACGGTTGATCGATTTAAAAATTCCTCCGGTAGCTGCACCTACATATAAAATATCATCATTTATGGGAGAAATAGCAACATCGGTTATTCTTCCACCTGTATTTAGAGGACCTACCAAAGCCCAATCACTACTTTCAATACTACGGTTGGCTTTAATTTGTTTGGATTGAACTACGGCCTTTTCCATAGCTTCTGCATTGATGTAATTATCAGGATAAGCCCTTTGATTATACATCCATTCATGAGGATACTCCTCAAATAATTCATTTAGACCTACTTCTGGTTTTGTTGAATTATTCAACTTTGAAATAAAAAAAATAGCAATAACGATCAAACCTAAACTTAGGAGTATTTTAGAATTGATGAGATGTTTTAATCCTTTTTTCATAACATTAACTATTTAACAATAAACACTTTACACATAAACACTTATACTTACAAAAACCCTACATAAGTTTTTTTGTTTCTTGCCAAATTGGTAGCTGTTGAAGATAGACGAAAGAATACCTAGAAACAGGTATTCTTTCGTTTTACTCCTATTTCTGATTATGTGCACCCAAAAGGCTTATTGCATTATTCCTCCAATTTCTTTTAACGATAAAGTTCTAAAAACCCAACACACTGAATGTCAGCAATAAAAAAAACATTATATTTATACCCCCTATCTTCAAAACCACCTATGATTTGCTAGTAGATCAATAGTGATTTGCTACTCAATACGTATAGTAACCAAAAACAATGATTATGAATAAAACTCCCATTATCATTCTTCCATTGGTTCTCACCAATGTAGACATGTCCATTTCGAATTCTAAACTAAAACATAGGCAGCATCAGGAAAAGCCAATACAATACTGAAATTGTTACAGTTATAACAACGAAACAAGATCATCAGTCCTTGAATCAAGTAAATTTGTCACTTCTTAATTTCACCTATAAATCAGAATGTGATGCATATAAATTGATACGGGTTGCAAATAAAATGATATGAACATATTAAAATCTACGTATATATTACATCTATAATATGATTGAGCACTTGTTTGCTTAAAATATTATGATAAAGCAATCAATTAAAACTACCAACTATGAATAAAACTCCCATTGTTCGTTTGGCATTAGTTCCCACTAATCCCATTAAATCGATTTCACACGCAAAACTTGTTGAACATCATCTTAACGCTCACAAACCGTATCATTTATATAGTTATGATTGAGTCAAACCCAATAAGTTGATTAAAATTCAAGTCCAATAAATTTAGGTATTCTTTAATTTGCTATATAGAGCTGCGTAAAATAAAACGCTACTCCAAATAGAATCGCATAGATGCATTAAACTCCAGGCATATGCTATGGTTAGATTAAAACTAGCCTAGAATGCTACAATAAAAAACAACATATTAAAATCACCAGTCATGAATAAAACTCCCATTGTTCTCCTAGTATTAATTTTAAGCATTTTCTTTAACCAACTCAAAGCGCAAACCTTACCCAATACCATCACCATACAAGTTCCTCGTGGTGATGATGGTGGATTGGTAACCATGGAATTGGAAAAATACGATGTCCGAGACCCTAATCATTGTAAGCTCTATGTCGATGAGCAAAGTTATAATTCTGCGGCTGCCCCAGAAGGTGCAGACCCAGCAAACTTCAATGAAATAACACTTAACCAAAACAATTACCCGGTACGTACCTATAGAGGTTTTGTCTTGGAAGAGCCCAATAGCCAGGTAGTAGCCGTCATTTGGCCTGGAAACAACACGATGTCTGCATTTGTAAATGAAGGCATCCGCTATCTTTGGGGAATCAATGACCTCCCCATCACGCTTGATTTGAACAATGGCAATGCTTCGTTTACCGTTTCCGAATCCGAAGCCTACGATTACTCATCCATAGATTCCAAGTCCCAAGATTGGATTCCTACTTTTGGTAACGCTCCCTATCCTGCTCCTTCTTCCGGTTCCGGCCCTGTTGCCAACGGAAATAGCCCCCATGGATGGCCATTGATTCCTTCATCTGGTTTCAAAAAGTTGCAAATTGCATACGATGTGGAACCGGAATGGTTCAACGACTCGGGAAAAGCCAATGGCAATCTCAAAAAGATGTTTGCAATCCTCGAATTTGCCACCAATGCCCTCGATTTGCAATTTGCCCGTGATTTGGGAATGCAATTCAGATTGACTGGAGTTGTGCTTCGTGAAGACACGGATTTGCATACTAGTGGCGGTGACGTAAAGACGACATGGAAGAATCAAGGACTGGCAGACAATCCTGGAGCATCAAACATTAAACCTCTTTCAATTCCCGTACAACAAATAGTCTATACCCAAGTAGGAGAAGGCAACCCCAATGCTTTTCAAAGTAGGACGCCTTTAAATGGTGGAAACTACACCAAAGTTCCTGTAAGACTCGATGAGAATTCCGGATTGCAACATGAAGTATCTCACAATTGGGGTGGTGCCCATTTCGTCTATCCCAGGGACATCATGTCCGGTGGTGGTTCTTGGTTTGGTCCCACCACAAACCAAAGGCACATTTACATTAAGGACGACAACGCCATTTCCGGTGGTCTTCCCATTGCATCCAATGCGGAATACGGATGGAATGTTCACCCATATGCGACTCCCGATTTGGCAAATACGAACATTGGGCAACCAGTAACCATAGATCTCCTGAAAAATGATTTCGATAGCAATGGAGATCCTGTTCGCATTTCCACTTTCGATGCCACCTCACAATATGGAGGCTCGGTAGAAATGAACAATGGCACTCTGGTCTATACCCCAGCTTCGGGCTTCAAGGGTAGGGATTCTTTTAACTACACCATTTCGGACGGTACCCTTTTCAACACCTCTTGGGTTCAAATCGATGTCAACAATGGCGGGTTGCTTTTACGTTATGATTTTGAAACTGGAGGCTCCAATCTAGCAGACGTCTCTGGCAGCAATTTCAATGCAACTTCCGAAAATTTCGTAGCTACGACAACTGCAGGCATTGCTGGCAATGCGTGGAGTTTTCCCCAACTGCCTGATGCCAGCAACGACACGGACGACTCCCGAGCATTTGCTTCTTTTGGAGATGTCGTCGACCCCTTTGCCAAAGGACATACCGTATCCATATGGTTCAATGCAGACAATTATACCATAAACAATTCGAAAGACTGCCACATCGTTGCCAATTCTTCGACGGCCATCAATAAATTGATAAGTGGCTATAACATCTTCATAGATGGTAGCACCAACAAGATCACTTTTCAAATTAGCGAACAGCTCACGGAAGATAGTTCTGCATTTGATGGCACCGTAGTGGAAATCATAGGGCCAACCATCCAATCCAATACTTGGTATCATCTTTCATTGGTGGTAGACCGTGAAACCAATAAGATGATAGCCTATGTAGATGCCAATGTCGTCGGTAATGCTACACTAAACGATGGAGGAATGATAAAGGGTAAACCCGAAGGAGACCGCTATACTTCCGGAGCTCTGGGGATTTGCACCTACAAACCAAAAAAATATTCACCATTTGTGGGTAAGATGGACGAATTTAGAATTTACGGTCGCGCTTTGACTCCCGACGAAATCCAAGATTTGAATACGGATCCTGGAGGGTTGTTAAATAACCCCATTGCTGCCCCCAGCAATCTATCTGCCGTAGCTGATGCTTCTTCCATTACATTGGATTGGGATGACAACTTTGAAGTAAACTTCGATTCCTACAACCTATATCGTAGCACGACCAGCAACAGCAACTATACTCTAATAGCATCCGGCCTATCCCAAAGTACATACATTGACAATGCGGTGACCTTGGGCACCACCTATTATTATGTGGTGAGGTCCTTTGATACGGACAATAACGAAACTGCCAACTCCAATGAGGCTTTTGCGACTCCGGGTGCCACGATTCTCTACCCATCGGATGACGTATACGTCCGTTCCATAGCTCCAGATACAAATTATGCGGAACGTACCTACCTTAGGGTACGAGGTGCAACGGACAACATAGTAGAGTCGTATTTGAAATTTGATGTGACCGGTATCGATGGGAACACAGACGAATGCAAATTAAAACTATATGCCAAAGATGACATAGACAACGTAACCGTACATTTGGGGTCTGACAACTCTTGGCTTGAGAGCACGATGACTTGGAACGGCAAGCCTCCTTATGGAGCTGCACATAGCACCATAAACAATCTTACGGCAAACCTTTGGTACGAATTCGATGTAACCGACCTCGTCCCAAACAACAATACATACACATTTGTAATTACGTCTACCTCAACCTTAAGCCAACTTGACTTTGGTAGCAAAGAAGATTTAAGTGCTTCCCCACATTTGGAGATAATGTCTCTTGGTACATTGGGTACGACCACATACGAAGAGAATCTTTTCAGTGTATACCCAACTCTTACGGATGGTGAGATTACCGTATCCAATGCTTCCTCTGGCATCGTATCCTTGAAGTCCATTAAAATATACAATTTGTTAAATCAAGAACTGTATGAAAAAACAGGTCTGAGTACTCCAAATACAACATTGGATGTCTCAAAATTATCCCAAGGGATGTATATTTTAAAAGGATATGATGCCAATAAGGAAATATTATCTGTCAAGTTTGTAAAGAAGTAACTTACTTCAAGTTACTTTTCAAAAAAGCCCTTACGTTTCTGTAAAGGCTTTTTTTGCTTATGAGCCCAAAAGACTATCTTTTTTTCTTGTTTCTATTCTTGTTAGACTTGAATTTGGCCTTGTTTTTACGTTGGTTGAAAGGAATGGCATCATCAAACGTGTGCTTGGGCTTTCCTCCTTTGTTCTTTTTCCATTTGTCGTTTTCTGGAAGTAGCACATTCAACAAGTCCTTTCTGCCCAGTTTATTTAGGGTTTTACTTATCCAATCCTTGTTTTCCCTTCTATACCAAAAGAAGAAACGGTGTTGTTCGTCCTTTTCCTTTTTTGTTTTTGGTGTTCGGGTCGGCTTCAAGGTATATGGATGGTATCCACTGTAATAGATTACCGTGGCCACCGTCATCGGTGTAGGCGTAAATCCTTGCACTTGCTCCAATTGAAACCCCATGTCTTTGGTTTCTGCAGCAAGATTGGCCATGTCTTCCACCTCACAAGCTGGATGGTTCGAAATGAAATATGGGATTAATTGAAGCTTCAATCCCTTCTTTATGTTAATCTTGTCAAAACGCTCTTTGAACTTGTGAAAATAGGTGAACGATGGTTTTCGCATCAGTTTCAACACGGGATCGGAAGTATGTTCCGGTGCCACTTTCAAACGTCCGGAAACGTGTTTGGTCATAACCTCTTCCGTGTAGTCGTCCAATTCTTTGGGATCTGCATTCTTATTGAATTCAGGAACCAACATGTCGTGACGAATACCACTGCCTATAAACGATTTCTTGACCTTTGGATGCTTGTCCACAGCTTGGTACAATTGCGTCAATGGTTTGTGTGATGTATCCAAGTTGCTACAGATGACTGGCGAAATACAAGACGGTGCAACGCATTTGTCGCATATGGATTGTATTTTCCCCTTCATTTTATACATGTTGGCAGATGGGCCACCAATGTCCGACAGGTATCCTTTGAAATCCGGCATGTTCGCCACGGTGTCCACTTCCTTCAAAACAGATTCTTGACTTCTACTTGCTATGAATTTTCCTTGATGCGCAGAAATGGTACAGAAGCTGCAACCTCCAAAACATCCTCTGTGGATGTTTATGGAAAACTTGATCATTTCAAAAGCTGGAATTGGCCCTCTCTTGTTGTACTTGGGATGTGGTAGACGTGTATATGGCAAATCGAAGGATGCATCGATCTCTTCTTCCGTCATTGTTGGAAAAGGTGGATTTATCATTAGGGTCTTTCCTCCTATGTCCTGAAAGATTCGTCTGGCATTCAATTTATTGGACTCTTGTTCTATTACCTTGAAATTGGAGGCAAACTTCTTCTTGTCCTTCAAACATACCTCATGGGAATTAATGTTAACGTCTTCCCAATTGGAATTTTTAGGCACCTTTTCTCCTTTGTCAATTAGGACAGCTGTTTGTTTAATCGTCTTCAAACTGGAAAAGGGCACTCCTTTTTGCAATAGTTCCACTACTTCACGCAGTGGCTGCTCTCCCATTCCATATACCAACATGTCCGCTTTGGAGCTTTCCAGAATGCTTGGCATCAACTTGTCTGCCCAGTAATCGTAATGCGTCACTCTTCGCAATGAAGCTTCTATTCCTCCTATCAAGACGGGGACATCTGGAAACTTGTCCTTTAGGATGTTGGAATACACCGTCGTGGCATAATCCGGTCTAAAGCCAATGTCTCCGTTTGGTGTGTAGGCATCTTTGTCCCTGCGTTTCTTACTTGCGGTATAATTGCTTACCATGGGATCCATGCAACCACCCGTAATGCCAAAAAACAATCTTGGAATTCCTAGTTTCGTAAAATCTTGAAGGTTGTCGTTTACACTTGGTTGTGGTACTATGGCCACTCGCAATCCGTAACTTTCCAAGATGCGCCCTATGACGGCTGGACCAAAGGATGGATGATCCACATAGGCATCTCCACTAAATAAAATAACGTCCAATTCCTCCCAGCCTCTAATTTTCATTTCTTTTTTGGTGGTTGGCAACCAATCTGACAATCTATGTTGATCCTTTTTCTCCATCGTTTTGCAAAAATACTCTATTTATTGGTATTTTCCATTATTTATCACACAAGTCAACAATTAGTAAAAAACCAACTTTATCAAAGTTCCTTCAAGAAATCCTTCATTGCATTTACATAAGTCGTAATCTCATTTTAAACGGTACTTTAAAAGGTGTACATCACATAGATCAAACTTTCACAAAAGTATTTCTGCTAAAAGCGCTACGAAAAATGCACTTAATTTATACAACGCAATAAGATTACATTTATCTTTAGACCATAAAACACAGAATATGGCATCTAAATTATCAGCATAAATTCAATTTTAACTGTAGTCATATTTTAAGACTAGACAAAACCAAGATGGAGAGAAAACGAATACACTGTCAATAATTACAACAAATGAGCAAAATAATCATACAAGGAATTCAGTTTGATGAAAAATCGTCTTACCAAAGAGGCCCCAAACTCGCACCTCCTCTAATTCGAAAAGCATTGAATTCTGGTTCTTCAAATATGTTTACTGAGAACTTAGTCTCCATCGAAAACTCAAAAATCGAAGATAAGGGCAACTTTGAAATATCAAATTATTTTGATATTGAAAAAATAACCAACGAGCACCTTGATTCTGATGCAAAAATATTCACATTGGGTGGAGATCACTCCATTACATTTCCAATAGTCAAAGCATATTCCAAAAAATATTCCAAATTGGACATTCTTCATATTGACGCTCATTGTGACTTGTACGACAATTACGAAGGTGACAAGTATTCTCATGCTTCTCCATTCGCAAGAATTATGGAAAATGAATTAGCAGTGAAACTGGTTCAAGTAGGGATTAGAACATTGAATACGTATCAAGCTGAACAAGTAAAAAAATTCAATGTCGAAATCCATCAAATGAAAGATTTGAATCTATCGGCAATACCAAGATTTGAAAACCCATTGTACATTTCTCTCGACATGGATGGGTTTGATCCTGCATATGCTCCTGGAGTTTCACATCACGAACCTGGAGGACTGACTTCCAGGCAAGTAATCAACCTAATTCAAAACATAGATGCTGAAATAGTTGGAGCAGACATTGTCGAATACAATCCAAAAAGAGACTTTCAAGACATGACCGCTTTTTTAGCTGCAAAAATGATGAAAGAAATATTAGGCAAGATGCTGTAATTAAATAACCATCGCCAACAATGGCCATGCATTGGACTTCGGTCTGGGAGCTTATCCTTAATTTGGATCTTAAAACTAAAAACATATCGATTGTTCCCTAGTTAATTAATTTCTCTTTCTATCGTTCACTTGAGGATTTGAGAAAGTGGAAATAAATAATTATATTCAAAAAACAAAAAAGCCACTAAAAATCAAACAATTAATCGTAAGCAATCTAATTTTAAGCCAACAAAAGGATGAACAAATTGATGTTAATTGTTTTTTCTCTTTCTTTATTCAATTGCTCGATTGACAGAACCATTCTTGAAATATCGGAAACTGAAAACAACATACTCGTCAATTTTCAAAAAATGCCAAATGAAAGCATATTGAAAATTACTGACAAGAATGAACCTGGAGAAGAACTCTTGCTTTGCTTGACATTTATAGATAAAGAAAGCAAAAGAAACCTTTCCAATCAATTGGTGGAGTTCTATCACACTTCTAAAGATGGAAATTATGAGCAAGCGGATCCAAAAGACGAGTCAACAGCAAGATTGAATGGACAGGCAGTGACCAATGACAAAGGGCATATCTATATAGAAACCATTTTGCCGGGTGGCTATGGAAACTCGGCCGACAATCGTCATATTCACACTACGGTATTCGGAGCAAAACCAGAAGCTTATGACATTCACTTTAAACAATACACCAGCTTTATTGGAAAGAATTCTTCAGGTGATCAACATTTTTTCGCTGAATTAAAAAAAACAAAAGAAAACAAGTTAGTTTGCTTTTTGACCATTGAAGTAAAGAACCCCAATCAAGAGGAAAAACAAAAGCTGCTTAAGACAAAGAACTAAATTTAAAGATTTTTAACTGCTTCATCACGAAAACTAGTCTACTTTCCCTACAAGAAAATCAGCTCTATTTCATATAAAAAGGGAATATGCCACAATAGAGGAAACTGGAAATGGCATTTGGATAACATTTTGTAGAACTGTATTTTTAGGTTGCATATTAATGAGAACAACATTAAGAAACAAGCAACAATCCTCAAGGATAGAAGCTAATTTAGCATAAACCCCAATTCTTAACTTGTGTAAACCATTATCTTAACGAGCATTCGAGCAAAATGAAACTATCTTCAAAAGCAAAGAAGACATATGGCCAAATAGACAAGGAAACCAAATCTATCTAGACTTCTTTAAGAATGCTTCATTCCCATTTCCTTGGATCACAATCTCATTTTAAACGGTTTCATATGGAAAAGTTGGCTTTGCGACAGGTCGCCTTTCATTGTTCTGAAAAAGGTTAGCTTGCACGAAAGCCACATTGCCCCATGATTAATTGTCATTTTTAGGTTTAATGAATTCTGACTGATATTTTTCTAAAAACTTCTTTTGTCTTTCAATCATTCGTTTTCTTATTTTGTCAATGTCCATAAAGTCCTTTCCAAAATCACTTCCAAAAAAATCGTCGTTAAAGAAATGTTTGCTAAAAAGTGAGTCTTTAGAAAAAACGTCTCCAAATCCTTGGTGTTCAAAATCTGAAAAATTAGTAAAGAATCTTGATTTGAAAGATTGCAACAAACTATCCTTGTCCAGAGTTGAAAGATTACCCAATTTACCATTTGACGACCAAGAATAAATACTGTCATATCTAATTAAATTCCCGTTTTCATCAAACTCCTTGTCAACTTTCCAAGATCCTTCTGGTTGTTCAACTCCATTTGTTTCACTATCTATTGTTTCAGTTTTTTTAGTTTCCTTATTTTGACCATTGCAACTAATACAAAATAAAGTTGCCATTGCAATTAACATGTACTTTTTCATTGTTTTATTTTTTGTTAGACATTTATAAATGCTTGCTTTTGTTTTCATTTTGCCATACTTTAAACAAGTCATCCGTTTCAATTGATTTTGTCAATCTGTCCAGGTTGAACACATCCAATTTTCGTTCACCATTTTTATATCGAACCCAAAACCGAATCTTTATTTAAGCATTTCCTTATTTAAGGTTAAGAGTCTTTTATTTTACCCAATCCTGTGTTCAAATTTTCTTGACATGACAATACCACATTAAATAATTCAACATTGTTGATGTGTAGTTTAATGGAGGCCAATTTCTCGGCCCCCATCCAATACTTAAGCTAAAAAATCATGAAATCTTGATGCTTCTGGCTGGCTTCTGTTTTGCCTCTTCCCTTTTAGGTAAAAGAATGCTCAAAATACCATCATTGTAGTTCACATTGATTTTTTCATCATTTACACTTTCTGGTAGCGTAAAGGTTCTTTTGAACGAAGAATAACCAAACTCCCTACGAGTATAATTTTCTCCTTTGTGTTCATTTTCTTCCTTTGTCTCTGTAGAAACTGATAATACTTGATTGTCTAGATCAAGGCGGAAATCTGATTTTTTCAGACCTGGAACTGCCATTTCAACCATAAAGTCATCAGCAGTTTCTTTGATATTTACTTTTGGCAAAGTAATTCCAGTATTGAAGTTTGAAGTAAATACTGATTGTAGGTCTCTATTAAATATATCATCTAACCAGTTAGACCAAGTTGGGAAGTTTGCATTTGAATTTGTGTTTGCTAAACTTCCGTTTTTAGGAACAGTTACTAAATTGCTCATAATTACAAAATTTTAAATTAAACATTATTTCAAATTTGAAATCATTTTACCTTTTGATTTCGTTATTGCATTTACAAAAAAAATACCAAAATGAATAAATCATGCTCTATCGCAAACATTCCATTGAAATTATATGATTTACTGTCAATTTTTCAGAACAATCATTATGTTTTTGCTTAAAAAAATGTCAAATTGACATTTTCGCATTTGAATTGTTTTTTAGAATTTTATCCAAACAAGAAAACAAAGAAATAGGAGCTACCCAAATAAAGCCTTGAATTAGCTACTGCACACAGCTAACTGCAAATTAAGGAATGAGTCCCATAAGGTTTTGAAAGCCCCAAACAAATAGCATTGAAACCGAACTGCAGTTTACAAATTCATCTCCTTGATGCTTTTGATGCGATTACGCTCCAAGAAGGCATCAATGGTTTCAAAGTGCTCGATGACACGTTGGTCTTTGAATTCAAACACCTTTTGAGATAGCCCTTGCAAGAAATCACGATCGTGAGATACGAGTATCAATGTCCCATCGAAAGACATCAAGGCTTCTTTTAATACATCTTTGGATTTTAGATCCAAATGATTGGTAGGTTCATCTAGAATCAATAGGTTAACTGGTTCCAACAATAGTTTCACCATTGCCAATCTGGTTTTTTCTCCTCCAGACAACACACCTACCTTCTTGTCGATGTCGTCTCCTTTAAACATGAAACGCCCCAAGATGTTTTTTATCTGCGTGCGCATATCCCCTTTTGCAACTTCATCCACCGTTTGGAAGATGGTTAGATCGGGATCTAACAAAGCTGCTTGGTTTTGCGCAAAGTAACCAACTTGCACATTGTGCCCCAAACTGCATTTGCCTACAAAATCTATTTCTCCCAAAATGGACTTTATCATTGTAGACTTCCCTTCCCCATTTCTCCCAACAAAAGACACCTTCTCCCCTCTTGCTATGGACATGTTGGCGTCTTTGAACACGATGTGCTCATCGTATCTTTTTGTCAAGTCTTCTACTGTAATAGGATAGTCTCCAGATCGTTGCGCAGGAGGAAAACGCAATTTCAATGCAGAATTGTCTACTTCATCTATTTCAATGATTTGCAGCTTTTCCAACATGCGCTCCCTGGAAGTCACTTGATTGGTCTTGGAATACGTTCCTTTGAAACGTTCTATGAATGCCATGTTGTCGGCAATGAACTTTTGTTGTTCTTGGTAAGCTTTTATTTGATGCGTACGGCGATCTTCCCTTAGTTGCAGGTAATGCGAATAGTTTGCCTTGTAATCGTAAATGCGTCCCATGGTGACCTCTACGGTTCTATTGGTGATGTTGTCTATGAAGGCACGATCGTGGGAAATCACCATCACAGCATTGGCTTTGTTTACCAAGAAGTCCTCCAACCAAATGACAGATTCTATGTCTATGTGATTGGTAGGCTCATCCAACAAGATCAAATCTGGTTTTTGCAACAAGATCTTGGCCAACTCGATGCGCATGCGCCATCCTCCACTAAATTCGCTCGTCAATCTTTTAAAATCCGTTTGCTTGAAACCAAGTCCTTTGAGAGCTTTTTCAACTTCTGCATCATAGTTCACTTCTTCCAAGGCATAGAATTGCTCTCCCAATTCCGACACCTTCTCGATGATGGACATGTATTCGTCCGATTCATAGTCCGTTCGAGTTTCCAAAGCCTTGTTCAAACCATCGATCTCATCACTCATCTTGAAAATATGGCTGAAGGCCTTTGATGCCTCATCGAATACGGTACAATTGTCTTTGGTAAGCAAATGCTGTGGCAAATAGGCGATTACAGTATCTTTGGGATAACTTACCTTTCCTCTAGTTGGATTTTGCTCACCGGCAACAATCTTCATCATTGTGGATTTTCCTGCTCCATTTTTCCCCATCAAGGCTATTTTGTCATTGGGATTGATAACGAAACTAACATCGCTAAACAAGGTTGTCCCACTAAACTCCACTGCCAAACCATCTACTGTAATCATACTATCTTCAGTTTTAAAGATTGCAAAACTAAGAAAAAGCAGGATAATAGTGTAAAGCAATTATAAATCAAACTTCATTTTTTGTAAAACATTTTTTGCTAGCAAGCCTAGACCTGACAATTTGGGATGGGCAATGGCAATGGGAAACTACTACTTCACCACAAAGAGTTCTGCTTCCGATACAAGTAGAATACTCCTTTAGTTACATAAAGTATGACAATGACAACCTTTGCATTGTATTGCATCATTCCAGTTATCCATACTCATCAATTGAAAGCTCAAAGTAGCATAAAACGAATCATTTGCTCGTTTGGTAACATTTATCAAAAAAAAGAGACTAACTTGTTATATGGAAGTCTCTTTCTAAAAAATTATCCCAATTGCAAATGATTAAATCAGAATTTAAAAGAATTGCCGATAAGGAGAACGGAAAACTATCTTACAAAGATCAAGATATCTCAATTGGTGGAGGAGTAAGAAGTCCCAAAGTGATTTATCTCCTAAAAATTGACCATAAGGGCAATGAAATTACAATATTAAATGAAACAGGCACTAGCTTTGTCGCCAAAGTCATGTGCCAGTTTTCTGTATCAGAAAAAACTTTGGACTTTGAATTGGATACCAGAAGTCATCTTTCTACATTGTTTTCCAGAAAAAAGAACAGGTTTAAAATAACCGGAAAAAATCCCAATTTAGACTTGTTTTTTTATCACAACGATGCTTTGAGAAAATTGAATGACATTGCAGGAGCTACTTGCTTTGAACCTCATATTACTGGAAAATACAATAACAAATCTTATGAGTTGGCTACTAAATATCATTTGCAATTTGAAGATTGTACACAAGTTTTGGAGCCTTTAATTGATTTTCACAAAACATTCATCGATGAATTTGGAGGGTAAGTTCTCAAATCATAAAACGGCCTACCAATTATTTCAATATGTTTTTAATTGCTGAAACACTTTAATTGAGAGCTTACCAATAGTGTTTGTTTTAGACAATGGACAACCCTTTTTACCATGTTTTAAAAACCATCCAAACATTTCAATTATCTTTGCTCATTATAAAGATGACCCATGAGAATTGACATTATTACAGTTTTGCCAGAATTGTTGAAAAGCCCATTTGAAGCCTCTATCCTAAAACGTGCCATCGATGCCAATTTGGTAGAAGTACACTTTCACAATTTAAGAGATTTCACAACCGACAATTACAAGACAATAGACGATTATCAATATGGTGGCGGTGCAGGCATGGTGATGATGATAGAACCCATAGACAAATGCATATCTTCGTTGAAGGCAGAGCGTGATTATGACGAGGTCATCTATATGACTCCAGATGGTGAAACCTTGAATCAAGGTATTGCCAATCAACTCTCATTAAAGGGCAACATCATTATTCTTTGTGGACATTACAAAGGAGTGGACCAACGTGTACGCGATCTATTTGTCACCAAGGAAATATCCATTGGAGACTATGTATTGTCTGGCGGTGAGTTGGGTGCAGCAGTACTTTGTGATGCCATCATTAGATTGATTCCTGGTGTCTTGGGAAATGAAACCTCTGCCCTTACCGATTCGTTTCAGGACAACTTGTTGGCTCCGCCCATCTATACGAGGCCAAGAGAATACAAAGGTTTGAAAGTCCCCGAGTTGTTGTTTGGCGGAAACTTCCCTGAAATTGAAAAATGGAGAGAGGAGCAAGCCTACAAGCGCACCAAGGATCGTAGACCGGACTTGTTGGACGATCAATAGATGCAAGCCCCAGTCACAATCAAATATTTTTTGATTATTGATAGTTAATTATTCATTATTACTTATATTTGCACCCAATTTCGGATTAACCTCTGGCGAGATACGTGAATGTTGTTCTGAATCAATACTTTAAAAAAATATAAAGATGGAATCTTTAGTAAAATTTGTACAAGACGAGTTTGTAGCAAAAAAGGACTTTCCAGAATTTTCAGCTGGTGATACAATTACTGTATACTACGAAATTCGTGAAGGAGAAAAATCACGTACACAGTTCTTTAGAGGTGTGGTAATCCAAAGAAGAGGAAGCGGATCTTCTGAAACGTTTACAATTAGAAAAATGTCTGGAACTATTGGAGTAGAGCGTATCTTCCCAGTAAATCTTCCTGCATTGCAAAAGATCGAAGTTAACAAAAGAGGTAAAGTTCGTAGAGCTAGAATCTTTTACTTTAGAGGTCTTACTGGTAAGAAAGCTAGAATTAAAGAAGTTAGAAGGAAATAATTTTTCTTCTCAAATACTTATAAAAAGCCTGTTTTTTAAAAAAACAGGCTTTTTTAGTTATTAACTTTTGTTAACAACCTATGTTCATAACAGGTTGAAATATAAATAGTTAAATAATTTGTTCTTTTGAAGAATATGTTTTAATTTAGAGAAAGAATTTAAAAACAACCTTAATTAAGTTGGTTGAGGTATTAAAACCTAATTTGAATTAGATTCTATCAAATTGTTTTTTGAGGTTTTGAAATACGACGTGTATTCGTCGTTAAATTGAAAGATCAAGATATTTTACAAAGTATTGTATGTGCAAGCAGACAAAAAGACTGGTAAGATTGAAAGCTTTTAAAGATAGCCGAGTCGAAAGTAAAGGTTATAATGAGAAGCAATGCTTTGGAAGTTGTTTAACGTGAAAACGAAGAATAAAACAAAAAGCATCAAGGAAAACAATTAATGGATACAGAGTAAGTAACAGGTCAATACATTTTGAAAGTTACCCAAATGTATCATTGATTTAACAACTTTTGAATTTAAAAGATGTCAAACGCAGGTTTGGGATCGATTTAGCGAAAGCTAAATAGGTCAGTTGTTTGTTATTTCAAAGAAAGCCATAGCAGCCATAGTTAAATCTGTAGTGTTATGGCTTTTGTTATTTTTGTAACCGAAAACCACATTACCCCTAGAACTTCACTATTCCGTATTTAATGTAACTTTTTCATTTGCTGTAAGTATTTCAATTTATGTAGACTTATCTTATGATTAATTTTTAAATTCAATTAATTTATCTATTTTAGATTCTATGAAGAGCATAATCCAATCGACTTTAATAACACTACAAAAATCTAAATCTCTTTTAACCCTCTTGTCTGACGATACCTTAAGTGACAAGTCTGTTTCTCCCTATTATTCTAGCATAGGATCCCACATTAGACATATTTACGATTTCTATGATTGCATATTGAATGAAAAAAACAATGGATACATAGATTTGACCGAGCGTAAAAGAATTGCATCCATTGAAAATTGTTGCGATTCTGCATTGGAATACTTCAATGTGCTTACCGAAAAAATTAAAACAATAAAGACATTGGGAGGAGAAAAAGTTCTAGTCATGGATGATCTTGGTACGGGAAAGATAGAGATCGAATATACGTTTTCCGCATTGTTGGCTCAAGCAAACAGCCACACCATTCATCATTATGCCATAATAAGTTACATCTTGGATAGATTGGGTGTTGCCATCGAAGACCCTGATTTTGGCTACAATCCTTCTACACCAAAACCCGTTCCCAATTTGAATTAATCGGACTCGTCACTTTTAAACATACTATCCATAATTGTATTTATTCCTTTGAATGCGAAATAAATGGCACATGCACATATTGCGATGCCAACAATTAAAATGGGTATGTACAATGCTTTTTCTTGATTGCTGAATGCCACATACAGCAATGTAGGTCCCAAAAACATGAATAGAAGTGCCATTCCCATTTTTTTTAGTCCAATTACCAAAACATCTTTGTTCGTTCTCTTAGTTTCCATCCTTGTATGCTTCAATTGCTGTTCTTACATTGTTGTTGTTTTCCAAAAGTTTTTCTGCTTCGGCTCTTTCGATGTTCAATTCGGACATCAACATCTTCACTCCACGATCCACCAACTTGTTGTTGCTTAGTTGCATATCTACCATTTTGTTGCCTTTGATGCGTCCCAATTGAATCATGGTCGCCGTGGTAATCATGTTCAAAACCAGTTTTTGAGCTGTTCCCGCTTTCATTCTAGAGCTTCCTGTCACAAATTCCGGCCCCACGATGACTTCAATGGGGAATTTGGCAGTTAACGACAACGGGCTTTTATGATTGCAAGAAATGCAGCCAGTTACGATTCCTTTTTCGTTGCAATGCTCCAAGGCACTTATCACATATGGTGTGGTTCCGGATGCTGCTATCCCAATGACTACGTCCTTAGTGGAAATTTCATGCGCTTGCAAATCTTTCCATCCTTGTACCTTTGAGTCTTCCGCAAATTCGACTGCCTTTCTTATGGCGATGTCTCCTCCGGCAATCAAGCCAACGACTAGTTCATGGGGGACTCCAAATGTCGGAGGGCATTCTGAAGCGTCCACTATTCCCAATCTTCCACTTGT
Organism: Bizionia sp.; assembly: GCA_020631395.1. Taxonomy (GTDB): domain Bacteria; phylum Bacteroidota; class Bacteroidia; order Flavobacteriales; family Flavobacteriaceae; genus JAHDHI01. The sequence goes on along the minus strand of JAHDHI010000051.1, from coordinate 7,362 downwards.
TCCCGCTCCAATATAGAACAATCGACCTCCTTCTTTTATTTTTTTGACCACTTCGGTTATCAATGCTCCTATTTGTGGAATTGCTTTTTCCACGGCATTGGGAACGGTCTTATCTTCTTTGTTTATGTTGGTGAGCAACTCGTTTACGCTCATCTTTTCCAAATGATCGTAATTCGAATCCCTTTCTGTTGTCTTTGTGAAATCCATAGCCCAAAAATACAACAAATAGCTTAAATGAAGTTATCATTCGCGTTAGTGATAGCAATGGCATCCTTTTGCCCTTTGCAAAAGATACAATGGATAGCACGACCCTTGTGGTAACGCCCAAATTGAAATGTCATTCTACCGTATAGACAAACTCGAAGGCTTGGGACAACCTAAAATATCCCAACGGATAATTATTTGGATTCGTAGTATTTACACAATTGCCTCTAACTGTGGCTGGTTGTGTCTGAAACGGGCTCCCATCTGTTTCCGCCTGTTGCAACAATATGAACATAAACTCATAGAAACGCTCGGAAACACCATAATTCCTTATAATGAGTTCGTCTCCAGTCTCCAAATCCTCATTGGTGTAAAATGCGAATATTTGGTTTCCATCTGTGAATTCATCCTTGTAGGCTTCAAATTCGGGAGTGACCACTGCTGGGTTTACAAGTTCGAAAAAATAATAATTTTCAATATTTGCAGGATCGGTATAGAAGGCTTTTATCTCTATTTCGTCTCCTGTAAATCCTCCTTCGTCATTTTGCTCTACATAATCCACTGGTACCGTAGAGGTCAGGACTTCGTTTGCAACATAGGTTTCTCCTTCGTAGCTTATAGTAAGCGTGTAGGTTTCATCTATTTCTGGGGTAAACGTGCTAGTCCTATAAACCCCGGTGTTTCCCTCTTCCGTGAAATTGAAAATAGTGCCATTGGTGTCTGTGATTGCCACCGTCGCATTGTTTGCGGGAGGCACTTCATTGTCGAAATAAGGAGCTGTCAACGACAACTCTATCTTTTGCTCGTTTCCCATCGTGCCTTCAAACCAATTAATCGATGCATCTATTACCAGTCGTGGGGGTGCATTTGGAACGTCTACGTCTATTACATCCTCACATGAAATTGCCAAGATGCCAAGTATTGCAATACCTATTAGTTTTTTCATCATTCTAAAATTTGAAGTTGTATGTTATGGATGGGACTATTCCGAAAATGGCCAAACGCGTGGCTTCGTTTATTCCTGTAGTTGTATTTTGGGAAAACGATATTGAAGTTGCATTTCTCCGATTATATGCATTGTAGACTCCAAACACCCAATAGCTTTGCCAAGCTTTTTCCTTGTCTTGAATTGGCGTATAGGTCGCAGAAAAATCCAAGCGATTGTATGATGGCAATCGTGTGGAGTTCCTATCGCTATAATTGGGAATGCTTATGCCATTGTAAATGTATTGTCCATTTGGATATGTAGTTGGCTGTCCTGTTTGAAATAGAAAATTTGCATTGAACTTCCACTTGCCGTTCAAGTCGTAACTGCTTGTTATGGACACGTCATGTGTTTTGTCGTAAGCAGCATTGTACCAATTTCCATTGTTTATGCCTAGTTCACTTGGAGTTCTTCCTTTGGTTTGCTGCTCGGATTTGGATAAGGTGTAGGCCACCCATCCTTTTAAGCGACCTTCATTCTTCCTAAAGAGCACCTCCAATCCATAGGCTCTTCCCTTTCCATTCAATATGACTTGTTCTATGGCATCGTTGGCAATTAAATCTGCCCCATCTATATAATCTATTCTATTCTTTATGGTCTTATAATAGCTTTCCACTTCCATAGAGTAGATGTTGCCCTCGAAATTTTTAAAGTATCCTATGGCAAATTGATCCAACAGTTGTGGCTTGACATATTTTCCGCTTGGTGTCCAAACATCCAAAGGTGTGGGTGAAGTGGTATTGGACAACAAATGCAAGTACTGGCTCATTCTATTGTAACTTGCCTTTATCGAAGTGTTGTTACCCAATTGATATGCTGCCGAAAAACGTGGCTCTACGTTTGCAAAGGATGCAATGACATCGCTTCTACTGAAAGATTCCGTTCCTATTGGTGTTGCTTTTTCATAGATCTTGAAGTCATCGTTGAATGTTACTGCTTCATCATTCTCATAAATGTTCAATTGGTCTTGTCCCAAGCGTAAAAATGAACTGAATCGCAAACCATAGGACAACGATAGCTTGTTCGTTACCTTATGCTCTACATCCACATATGCTGCATTTTCAAAAGCATACTTATCTATGAGTTTTTGCGCATTGATGCCAGAAGTTGGTGTAGATGGCTTGATTTCGCCAGGATTGAAAGTATAATAGATGCTATTGAGTCCATATTGCAATTTAAGGGTGTCATTCAAATAGTGCTTTAAATCGTATTTGACATTGAAATTTCTAATTCCAGAATTCCAATCGAACTCCACGAAATCGAGATTCAGCCCATAATAATAGTCTGAATAGATCAAAGAGATATTTGAAAATAGCTTATCTGAAAACAAATGATTCCATCTAAAGTTTACTACTGTATTCCCATAGGTGTTTTCAAAACTATCGGATAGACTAAATACGTCCCTACCAAAATAACCCGATAGATAGACGTTGTCATCCTCGCTAATTTTATAGCTCAACTTGGTGTTTAAGTCATAGAAATAGGCTTTGTTGTCTATTTTGAACAATGGCAAGAACAAATGTGCATACGAGCTTCTTCCTCCAAATAAAAAAGCGCCCTTGTCTTTTTTTATTGGTCCTTCTGCCAACAATCTACTTGCTACTATGCCTATACCTCCATTCATATGAAACTCCTTGCTGTTTCCCTCTTTTTGATAAATGTCCAAAACCGAAGATACACGTCCTCCGTAACGTGCAGGGATTCCTCCCTTGTATAGTTTCAAATCCTTGATGGCATCTGGATTGAAGACAGAAAAGAAACCAAAGAGGTGTGAAGAGTTGAAAACTGTGGCTTCGTCCAACAATATCAAATTTTGGTCTGCTGCTCCTCCACGGACATTGAATCCGGAAGCCCCTTCTCCTCCATTGGTTACCCCAGGCAGTAGCGTAATTGCCTTAATGACATCGGCCTCTCCCAAGACCACCGGAATTTGCTTTATGGTTGACGATGTTAGGACATTAACACTCATTTGAGGTTTTTTAATGTTCAATTTCTCAATGTTTTCCGTGATGACGACCTCTTCCAAACTCTCTGTGGATTCTACCAAATAGAAATCTCTTTTCGTGTTCTCTTCGAGAACGATGTTCTCCATCTTGTCCGAATACCCCAAATAACTGATAACGATCTTATAATTACCCTTAGGTAGGGTTATAGAATAAAAACCGTATTCATTTGTAATGGTTCCCGTTTTTAATTCTGGGATTAGGATATTCACCCCTATCAATGTTTCATTGCTTCTCTGTTCGGATATTACACCACTAAGTGTAAAATTGTCTTGAGCAAAACCAAGAATGCCATACAAGGAAAAGCATAGGAATACAAATAGTTTTAGGTGATTCATCTAGGATGATTTAGTAAATTATAAAATTGCAATTGTTTATCTTCTCTTCCAAATACTCTTCAATGAACGCCTCTCAATTCCAATTCTTCCGCCTGATTCACTGCTTTTGAGTCTTTTTCATTTTATCATTGGCAAACTCTAACTTTAGGATTGATTCTTTATAAATCTTAGAGCTCTTATCGTCGCCATGATTATTAGAAATTTCAAAAAAAAAGCTCCTGTTCAGGAGCTCTTTATCTTATTTATTTAGAATGCTGTTAAGCGTCTTGCTTGGTCGCATTGCTTCGTTTATTAAATCTTCCTTTGGTTCGTAGTAACCACCTATGTCTACTGGGTTTCCTTGAATGTCGTTCAATTCGGCAACAATGGTTGCTTCATTCTCTGCCAGTTCTTTTGCCATCTCTGAAAACTCAGCTCTTAGCGCCTCATCTTTAGTTTGTGCTGCCAATGCTTCAGCCCAATAGAGGGCTATGTAAAAATGACTCCCTCTGTTATCCAATTCGCCAGCTTTTCGAGATGGTCCTTTTTTGTTTTCCAATAGTTTTTCCGTAGCTTCATCCAAGGCATCTCCAAGAAGTTTAGCCTTGGCGTTATCATTTACCTGACTGAAATGTTCCAAGGAAACAGCCAATGCCAAAAACTCTCCCAAGGAATCCCAACGTAGATGGTTTTCACTGGTAAACTGTTGTACGTGCTTTGGTGCTGAACCTCCTGCTCCTGTTTCAAATAATCCTCCTCCATTCATCAACGGTACTATGGATAGCATCTTTGCACTTGTTCCTACTTCCAAGATTGGAAACAAATCGGTTAAGTAATCACGTAATACGTTTCCAGATACGGAAATAGTGTCTTTTCCTTCTTTGATTCTCACCAAAGTGAACTTGGTAGCTTCAATTGGAGATAGAATTCTCAAATCCAATCCTGTAGTATCGTGATCCTTCAAATAGGTATTCACCTTTTTGATCAACTCAGCATCATGGGCTCTATTTTCATCCAACCAGAATACCGCTGGTGTTTCCGAAGCTCTAGCACGCGTGACTGCCAATTTTACCCAATCTTGAATTGGAGCGTCCTTGACTTGACACATTCTCCATATGTCTCCAGTTTCCACATCATGTTCTATTAATGTCTTACCCGAGGCATCTACAATTCTTACTGTCCCTTCAGAAACCATTTCGAAGGTCTTGTCATGAGATCCGTATTCTTCAGCTTTTTGTGCCATGAGGCCAACGTTGGGAACGGTTCCCATCGTCGTTGGGTCAAAAGCACCGTTTTCCTTGCAAAATTCGATGGTTGCCGTATATATTCCTGCATAGCTGCTATCAGGGATTACAGCCTTGGTATCTTGTTGCTTTCCTTCTGCATTCCACATTTGCCCTGAAGTACGTATCATGGCTGGCATGGAAGCATCGATTATGACATCGCTTGGCACATGCAAATTGGTAATTCCCTTATCTGAATTTACCATGGCCAAAGCTGGTCCATTTTGAAAGGCTGCATCGATATCTGTTTGAATTTCTTTACGTTTGTCTTCTGACAACTCGTTTAAATTGCTCAACAGGTTACCAAAACCATTGTTGACATCAACTCCTATTTCTTCAAAAACACCATTGTGTTTATCGAACACGTCTTTGAAATAAGTACGAACGGCATGTCCAAAAATAATAGGATCACTTACTTTCATCATTGTAGCTTTCATATGCAATGAAAACAATATGTCTTTAGACTTCGCATCTGCCACCTGTCCTTCTAAAAAGCTTAACAATGCCTTTTTGCTCATAATGGTTGCATCGATGATTTCACCTTGCAACAAATTCAAATTGTCCTTTAGAGTCGTTATATTTCCACTAGCATCGACATGTTCTATCTTTACTCTTGTTGCAGCATCCAACGTCACAGATTTTTCATTGTGTGCAAAATCTCCAGCTTCCATCGTTGCCACATGTGTTTTGGAATCACTTGACCAAACTCCCATCGAGTGAGGATTCTTCTTGGCATAATTTTTAACCGCCTTAGGCGCTCTCCTATCACTATTCCCTTCTCTTAAAACTGGGTTTACGGCACTACCTTTAATTTTATCATAACGAGACTTAATTTCCTTTTCTGAATCATTCTCTGGCTCATCTGGATATGAGGGTATCCCAAAACCTTGGGATTGCAGTTCTTCTATGGCTGTTTTCAATTGTGGTATGGAAGCACTTATATTGGGCAATTTTATAATGTTTGCTTCTGGCTGTTTTGCCAATTCTCCTAGAAACGCCAAATCATCTGAAACACGCTGATCTTCATTTAAAAAATCTGGAAATACAGCCAATATTCTTGCTGCCAAAGAAATATCCTTAGTTTCTATATTAATTCCTGAAGATTCAACGAAAGATTTTACAATTGGTAAAAAAGATCTAGTAGCTAAAGCTGGAGCTTCATCTGTTTTCGTGTAAATAATTTTTGGTGTTTGTGACATATATAAAATGCTTAGTTATTATGAGAATTAGTCTTGCGAATATACGAAATTCATATAGTATTTTTAAAGCCTTCATTACTAGGGGCGCAGTATTCTCAAGATGATAAAATTAATACTCTTAATTTATTAATTCATTAATATTTAGGCATAAAAAATCACATAATACTAATATTGTAATGAGATAAAAGCCCCAATGCATTTTCTTTTGAAAATTTAGCATGTTTCATTCTGTTGTTTTCTGGGTTTATCATTATGTTTTTGGAAGTGGTAAAATCTACTTTCTCAAGAATTGTTTTATCAAAAATCGCTTGATTGAAGTCACATTCATCAAATATAGATTCTGTTAAATCGGTATTTGAAAAATCTGCTTGCGACAACTTGCATTTTTTAAAAATGGTACTCTTCATCTTTAACTTGAAGAAAGAAGACAAATTAAGAATACAGCCGTTGAATGTAACAGAAAACAAAAACGGATTGCAATCGTTGAATGGAACTCCTAAAAGCTTGCAATCACTAAAAATGACATCTTTGAAAGCTGTTTCCTTGGTTTTTGTCAAGCTCAAGTTGCAATCTATGAATTCGCACTCCAAAAAGCTTATCATGGAAATATAACTCCCATTGAAGTCACAATTTATGAATGTACAATTGTCATATTCTGCCTTTGGCAAGTAATTGATCGTATAATCTTTGCTTTCGAAAGTCTTATCTGCTATAAAGGGTAAATTCATATTATGTTATTTGTCTTTTTCCATCTTCGAATTCTGATTCTGGCATTTTTATAGGGAGAAGAAGTATTCAATTGTATCATTCTTCCAAAGGAATATTTCTTGTACCACTCTATTCCATATAACTCATCAGTACTCAGTTTTTCAACCAAGCAGATCAGTTTATTTACGGTTTTCTCCAGCTTGTTCAAAAGGTGGTCATATTCATATTTCTCATAATCTCCATAGAACTTTTGGGCAAGTGCTCCTACTCGGTCCACTTGTAATTTGTTTCTGGAAAATCTATTACTTCTCCTCTTTTTGATTTCGCTTCCCATTTTATAACCAATTCTCCCCAACCTATGAGGTAAGCTACCAGATTGGATATACTCATCAAAGTACCTTTTGCATGGCCATTCAATGTCCTTTCTGCAATTAATGATTGAGGTATTTCATTCAATTCCTTTTTTAAAGTAGAGTAATTCTCCTTTATTTCAATAAGTAGTTCTTCTTTATCTCTAGGTGTTCGAGAAATTACAAAAGTCCACAGTTGAGTCCTTATACCATTTTAATTTTGAATTTACTGCAATAATGTTTATCTTTCGTTATGCAAAAAAAGATTGCATTATTGATATCAGAGGATTTAGAATTTTTAGTTAGAGAACAC
>JAHDHI010000050.1 GCA_020631395.1 Bizionia sp. | reverse complement strand
AATTTCATTCTTTTGTTTAAAACTATGGATTTCCAATCCATAGTGGTTTATTTCAGACGATAAAATACTCGCTATGAAAACTTTACTTTCCACCACTGCAAACCTATCCATTTGGTTCAAGGGAATTAAATACATGCAGCAAGATGTTCATTTTATTGTAGCATTATTGAAATCTAACATCAATGGTACGAGAATCCCCAACCTTTTTGAAGAACTGGAGCTATTCAAAAGACTCATTTCAAGTCTAGAAGATAAGTTGCATATTTTTATGAATGAGGTGGAGGAATTCAGGAATAGCATTGAATTTATTTCAGAGGAAGATGGATATCGTATTGAAGACCACTGCTACATAGGACATAAATACCTCGATAAGGCGTATCAAGATTTGGAATCCGATTTTAAAGAAGGTAGATATAGGATATTCAGGTATTTGGAAAATGTTCTAGTGAAAGATGAAAGCTGACAAATGTCATTTCACATATGCTGATACTACAGTAGTTTTACTATAAAGAACAAATTAATAAACATTTAAAAACATAACATTATGTCATTAGTAAAATTCAACAACAGAAGATTTCCGTGGCTAAGTGACGGAATAACAAATTGGTTTGATGCTGACGATTTTTTTTCGAATGATCCATTTATGAGAGATCGTGACTTACCAGCAATGAATGTAAAGGAGAATACTGATAATTTTGAAATTGAATTAGCCGTTCCTGGCTTTTCCAAAAAGGAAATTGAGGTGTCACTTGAAAACGATATTCTACACGTAAGTGCAGAAAAAAGTAAAGAAGACGTGGAAGAAAATGAAAACGGCTATACACGTAAGGAATTTAGTTACAACTCCTTTGACCGTAAGTTGAAGATACCCACATCTGTCAATCAGGGCAAGGATGTAAAGGCAACCTATAAAAATGGATTGCTAACGCTTCTATTGGCAAAGAATGAAGAAGTTGTAGAGCCTCCAAAGAGAATAATTGAGATTGCTTAATCTAAATTGCAATCAAGGGCAGGAAATACTCTATTGGATGTTTCCTGCTTTTTTTAACATTGAAAGCTATGCATGTCAACCGAACTCATATAAGATACATTGAATGGCGTGACCCACAAGGTTTAAATGAAGATACCACAGAATGCATTTCACAATTGCAGTTCATCAATGATGAATTGGACTTCCTTGGAGAGCTCATAAAGGAACATACCATCCAACTCAAAGCTAGAGATATTTTTGAAAAAAGCAAAACAATCTTTGATAAAGTCATCTTGCTACAAAAGGAACTAAAGCCTTTAATCGCACAAGTAGAGATTCATCGAAATGGACTTCAAACTTTAATGGATGATATTGATTTACCTGATGAATTACAAGATTACAAGACCGAACATTATAAATTAATGTTTGAATCGATTGGATTCAATTCCAAGTTTAAGAAACTGAAGAAAGAGATATTTGCCCTTGTTTCTTCCATAATGAAGCTGAACAAGAAGAAAAGATTGCCCAATTAAAGCCATATACAATGATAAGACTAGCCTTTCTCTTACTTGCGATAACCACTCTTTTAAGTTGTTCTTCCAGTAAGATCATACAACAATATAAGAATCCCGATACGCCATCTTTTGAAGCTAACAAGGTTCTTGTCATAGGTGTGAGTTCAGATGTGCAATTAAGAACCATGTTTGAAAAGAAAGTTGTGAATGCTTTGGAAAAAGAAAATGTAAGAGCTGTTAAGAGCATGGATTTCTTTGAATCGTCATTTATAAATAACAAGCAATCAATGGAAGAACTCAATCATATTGAAAACAAGCTGTTGGAGGCAGGCTTTGATGCCATACTATTTGCTAAGGTCACAGGGAGTGAAAGCAAGGTTGCGATAGTGAAATCCTATTATGATCTTGCTAGGGAGTTTAAAACTTTTGAAGATTATTATTACAGAAATCAATACCTATACTTCAAAGGAGATGAAGAAAGTTACATGGTGCATACCACAGAGACTTCTTTATATTGTATTTGTCCAGGGAAAGACCGGGAGTTGTTTGGAATGTCTAGTTTTGTTGGTAGGAATTATTAATTACTGAACAATGAAAGTACTAATATATAGTGCAAAACCTTTTGAGATACCCTTCTTGAAATCTGCTTTGAAAGGATCACTTGAATTTGAATTTACCTCAGAACGACTTAATTCAAAAACAGCAATGAAATCTGTTGGTTTCAAAGCCATTTCAATTTTCTCTGCAGATGATGCTTCTCCAATAGTTTTGGAAAAACTTCGAGACTTTGGAGTTAAATACATCACTCTACGTTCAGCTGGGCATGATAACGTAAATGTTAAAATAGCCGAGAGTTACGGTATAAAAGTAGCCAATGTGCCAGAGTATTCTCCAAATGCCATAGCAGAGCATGCCATTGCGCTTTTGATGGGAATTAATAGAAAGCTTGTCTTGGCCAATAGGCAAGTGATGAAGAATAATTTTTCATTGGACAACCTTTTAGGTTTCGATTTGAATCAAAAAACGATAGGAATATTGGGTACAGGAAAAATAGGAAGTATCATAGTCAAGATCCTGAACGGTTTCAATTGTAATATACTTGCCAACGATGTTTCAAGAAATGAGCAATTAATTGATCAATTTGGAGTGAAGTACGTTTCCAAAGAGACTATTTGCAAAGAAGCAGACATAGTCATCATTAGCCTGCCCCTTACTACAGAAACATATTATTTGATTGATGAGTCATTTCTTCAGAAGATGAAAAAGAATGCCATATTGGTAAATATTGCTCGTGGAGCAATAGTGAAAACGGTAGCGATATTGAAAACCCTAGATTCGAATGGGCTTGCAGGCTATGCGACAGATGTCTATGAAAGGGAAAGTGGTGTATTCTTCTTTGATCATTCTTCAGAGGAAATATTGGACAAGGAGCTAGAGAGGCTTGTCAATCATCCAAAGGTATTGCTAACTCCGCATCAAGCCTTTGCCACCAAAGAAGCTTTGACCAATATCGCAGAGACTACTGTCTATAATTTAAATTGTTGGGAAGAGGGAATCACTCCACTCAATGAATTGACATGATTTTTATTCAGGGACGCAATACAAGTAATGGTACCATTGTTCCGTAGCAAATTTCATAGTCTTTCGTACCAAAGACAAATCTATTGAGGAATGATTTAGCTTCTATAGACAAAGTATGCATGTCGAAATTCAATAGCTGTATTGTAGAATTGATAGCCATTGGAATAGGGACATTGCCTATACTGTGATAATTGAATGGAGTATCTTCGAAAAGATCCTTTAAGCAAGTTTTGAGATTTGCCTTGTCCATTTCGTTGTTTGGGTTTAGTTCCAATACGCTTAGTGAAGACTGGTGCATTTCCTTAATTTGAATGAGTGGTTTAATTTGATTCTTTTTTAACCCCTTGCAATCCTCAATAGAGAACAAAATGTAATCAATGGGCTTAAAATTGTAATTTTCAGGAATTACCAAAATAGGGCACTGGACTGAGCGAATTACCTTTAAAGTATTGCTGCCAAAAATAACTTCTTTGGCTCCAGTGGCACCATTGCTCCCCATAATGATGAGGTCTATGATTTCTGAGGCGACAACTTGTTTTATTGCAGCCGTTAATGAGTCAAAGTCAAAAAGCTTTTTAAATGTGAAGTTTTGATTGTTGTTGTCTTCTTTCAATTGTGTAACCAATTGATGCAATTCTTTTTTATTGTCTTGGGCTATGGCGCTGTGCAATGTGGTTGTAGTTGGTGCAGCCATAAGATCATCGAGAATGAATTCTGAGTGTTTTTGAACGTTCAAGACATAAAATGTACACTCTTGGTCTTTAAACAATTGCATTGCATAGGTCATTGCATTCAATGAGTTGGCTGAGAAATCCGTTGGTAAAAGAATATTTTTCATTGTCTTGTAGTTTTATTGCAAAGTACACAGGAAGTCTAGCTAACGAAATGACCAATGTCAGTTTTGGATAAATATTGGACAGACCTATTTTATAATTCTTGTTATTTTATTGCTTTTTGCTTCTGGAAGGGAATATGCATATTTCTGTAACTTAAACTCGTAAAATGTTTTCTGACTACTCATGCAAAAGAGTAAACTCCAAAATTGCTTGACGGAATTAAAGTTTCTTGTCTTACCTCGGTAGAATCCCATCGACTATGTACATTGTTGTCTAAAAAGGAAAATTAAAACTTTTCGAATGAATACTTGAATGGTTGTGGGGCTTATTCAAAAACACATATTAATTTACTAAATGATGAATTAACAATAAAAGGAATATTCTTTTAATCAATCAAAACCATAAAACAAATCTTAACTGATTAATATCATTGTAAAAGGTATTTGTCAGCATTAATTTTAGACTTTAATTTAAAGTTCTAATGTTTATGAAAACAAATGTTTTATTGCCAACGGATTTCTCAGATAACGCTTGGAGCGCAGCAGTGTACGCCTTGAAGTTGTATGCTAAAGAAGAATGCACATTCTATTTCTTGCACTCTTCAAAAATGAAAACCTCTACAATGTCCAATTTTTCCAATAAGTTATTGGAGACCATGAGTAAAAATGATAGGAAAGAATTGTTGGAATTAAAAGAGATGGCCCAAAATGCGAATGTTGGAACCAATCACGACTTTGAAATTGTTTTAAGCTCGGAGGATTTGCAAAATGCCATAGAGACAACAATAAGAAAGTATGATATAAACCTTGTTGTAATGGGGACAAAAGGGGCTACAAAGGCCAAAGAAATCTTCTTTGGAAGCAATACGGTACATATTATCAAGAAAATGAAACTCTGCCCCATATTGCTTGTTCCGGATGAGTTCGATTTTGTAGAACCTAGCCAAATTGCTTTTCCAACAGATTTCAATCGTTTTTATGGAGAGGAATTGTTGCCACTTAAGCGTTTGGCTAAATTATTCGATTCAAAAATTAGAATTCTGCATATAAATGAAGAAAAAGATCTAACAGATATACAAGAATATAATCTAATAAAACTAAAAACGTATTTAAAGGATTGTGAGTATAGTTTTAATTGGATGTCTGACTATGCCAAAAAAGCTGTGGAAATAAATGATTTCATTAACGAATCAGAGATAGATGTCTTGGCTATGGTAAACTATGAGCATAGTTTTTTGGAAAGTATCATTAAAGAACCAGTTATAAAGAAAATAGGTTTTCATTCAACAATTCCCTTTTTGGTGATTCCAGGGTAGTTGATTGATGTTGTCGGTAATGTTTTTTATATGAGGAGCTAGTTATGTCCTTTGTTAAGGAGCATTGCATTTCACATCAAGAGACCAATGTTGGCGGAGAACGATTTAAATAATTAAAATATACGAAAGATGAAGAAAATTGGTGTTTGGTTAGATAAGGATAAAGCCTTTGTTACAACCATTGAAAACGGAAATGAAGCATTTGATGAAATAGATTCTAATATTGAACATTATCATCCTGGAGGTGGTTCTGGAACACGGTTTAAAGGAGGGCCACAAGATGTTGTTCACGACAGAAAGTATTTGGAACGTGAAAATCAGCAATTGAAACAGTATTTTAAAGAGATTGCTTTGAAAATTAAAGATGCAGATGCCTTGGTGCTATTCGGACCTGCAGAAACTAATGAGAAATTTAGAAAGGAATTGCATGCAAACTACAATAGTTTAAGTGTTAAAGTCAAGGCAGTTAAAAAAACGGATAGTATGACAGAAGCCCAAGTCAAAGCTTGGGTAAGAGATTTTTTTGAGTCGAATTAAATGCTTTAGGCGATTTACTTATGAATTAGATCTCTTTTTTCTTCTTGATTTAAACTTTTGATGAAATCAGAAGGATTGGTTCCTGTGTTTTTTTTGAAGATTTTCAAAAACACAAAATTTTGGATAAACTCGATTTTTTATGGAAATCAACAAATTTTATCTTTTTTGGGATAAAAGCTATAGGTGATAAAATGTGAATTTACAGACAAACGATTACTATTTAGGGATTTAAAATTATTTTAGGGCAAATATACTTTATGACTTCCTTTCTACGAGTACATTAATTTGAATGAAAATGGCTCGAAATCCCTTGCCTTAACTAGCTCTTAAAATAGAGGTGAAAGGAGGTTAGAAGCCTTATAAATAATTGGGTGCTTTTTTTTAAAATGAAGTTTTGTATTCTATTGATTTTTAAATATTTAATAATAATTAAAGTAATTTGTAGAATTATATTATATTTATAAGCAAGAAACATTTGATAATTATTTTAAATCCCTCGTTATAATGTTACAATTATTTTACTCTTACCCTTTTCGTAAAGCCACATCATTTCTAAGAAAACAATTAATAAATGGTGATGAATTGGCAAAAAAAATCATAGACACAAGCTTTAGAAAAAGTCATTTTTTATTGACTAGTTTGAAGTGATGATATGAATTCTAAAGAACCTTTTTTATTTCAAAAACTGCTTTTTAATAGATTTTTGCTTTTTATCATGCCAAAACCAGATTAATGAGAATTGATGGACATCTAACCAATTTATTCCAATAGAATTCTTCTGATCTAAAATTTATAAAGCAGAGTTTGAAAACCTAAGGTTGGCATCAAACTAAAAAATGAATTGTTCTTCGTTTGATGACTTGACAGATATCTTCGAGGATTGTTTTATTATCTATCTCCCCTTATAATCTACATACTCAACACTTACCCGTTAGTTATGGTCTATTAATGTAATTTGGTTTGGTCCAAAAGGCATTAATATGATTTATAAAATCTTAATGTTTAAATAAAAACAAAAAATGGGTGTAGAAAATTTGATTTATCTTTTTGAGGAGCAAGTTAATAAAAGCCCAGATTCTATAGCGGTTATAGATGGTAATAGAAAATCAACTTTTTTAGAATTGGACATTCTTTCTAGCCAATTAGCACACGAGTTAAGAAGCAAAGGAGTGCAACAAGAAGAAATAATTGCAATTTTTTTACCTAGATCCACTCAATTTATTATTGCTGTCCTGGCTATACTTAAAGCAGGAGCCACATACCTACCATTGTATTTGCGGGAACCGGAAAGCCGTTTAAGGCATATGGTGACAGAATCACAATGCAATCTAATTGTCAGTAATGGCAATTACTTCAATTGGACAGATGAGATAGAAATTATCGATATAGGAAAATTAATAAACAAAAAGTTACCCATAGACAAACCTCATGTTGCTTTAAAGCAGATGCATTCATCTCAACTTGCCTATGTGATGTACACATCTGGATCTACAGGGACACCCAAAGGGGTTTGCATTACCCACGGTGCGATTAATAATTTGGCTTTAGATACTTCATGGAATCTAGAGAATCAAGTCAGGGTTCTATTTCATTCTCAAGTTGCTTTCGATGCCTCTACTTTCGAGATTTGGATTCCATTGCTAAAAGGTGGTTCTATTGTTGTTGCTAAAGAGGACGGTTTTACTACAGACTATTTGGTGAAACTTATTGCCCATAGGAAAGTAACTTCAGTATTTTTCACTACAGCCTTATTTAATCTCTTGGCACAAGAGGAGGCAATTCATTTGCTTGATTTGAAACAGATTTTGTTTGGTGGCGAACAATGTTTGTTAGATTTTGTTTGCAAAATGAGACAAAAGTTACCTGAAACCGATATTTTTCACGTTTATGGCCCTACAGAAACCACCACATTTTTCAGTATTTACAGCATCCCTGCATATAAAATTTCAAATGTCATACCTATTGGGAAGCCCATGCATGAAATGAGTGCTTATGTATTAGATGATAACTTTGAACCAGTTAGAGGTCAAGAGATTGGAGAGCTATATATATCTAGTGTAGGTATGGCCAGAGGCTATTTGAATAAACCAGGTTTAACAGCTGAAAAGTTTTTACCAGATCCTTTTGGCATGGTTGGTTCTCGAATGTACCAAACAGGAGACTTAGTGCGTTGGAATGAAAATGAAGAATTAGTATACATAGGACGAAAAGATCAGCAGGTAAAAGTCCGAGGGTATAGAGTAGAACTTGGAGAGGTCGAAGAAGCACTTCGGTCTCATCCTAAGGTGTCACAGGCTTCAGTTGTAGCTCAAAAAAAAGAAACAGGGAATCAATTGTTGGCTTACATCGTTTTAAATTATGGTATTAGATCAAGTAATGATAGATTAAAAGAATCGCAAGTCAAGGAATGGAAAAAAATTTATGAAGAAATCTACAAGGAACCGAACTTAGTTGATGAAGCTTATGAATTCGTTGGATGGAATAGTAGTTTTGATGGTAAACCCATAGCTCTATCTCATATGCACGAATGGTTGGGTATGACGCTTGAACGAATTAGGGGACTTAAGCCTCAAAAAGTTTTGGAAATAGGAGTCGGTACTGGACTGTTGTTGAAAAATATTTATGAGCAGACCGAGCTTTATTGGGGAACCGATCTATCGGAAAAAGCAATAATCAAATTAAATGCTGCCCTAGAAGACCATCCATTATCTTCTAGTCGAATAAAATTGTTTCATCAAGCTGCAGACTCAATAAATAAACTTCCAAAACAAACATTCGATACCATCATTATAAATTCAGTATGTCAATATTTCCCTGATGCAAACTATTTTGTCGATGTACTGAACAAGGCAATGAATTTGCTATCTCCTTCTGGTAGAATATTTATAGGAGATGTACGTGATTTCAAGTTACAGCGTCATTTCTACACGGAAGTGCATCTATATAATAAAAAAACCAATACTGTCGAGCAACTTACAATGTCGGTGGAGCGTGACATGATGATGGAATCAGAGCTCTTGATCTCTTCGGATTTCTTTACTGTTTGGAGCAAAACGAGATCGGATGTAGATTGTTTGGAAACAAGACTTAAAGGAGGGGATCTCATAAATGAAATGTCTCAATATCGTTACGACACCGTCATATTCAAGAAATCACTAAAAGAAGAAAAACGATGTGAAGTCAAGGACATTCTGGATTGGGATGATTATGATTTCCAATCTTTAAAAAGCATTCTTGAAGGGAATAAGAAGCAATCTTTATGTTTAAGGGGTGTGCCAAACGCACGTATTGCTCCTATTTTGGAAGCTTGCGAAAAGATTTCCAATAATGAAGCTTTAGAAGCTGTCAAAGAGACCTATTTTCAATCATATGCAATTAAGCCTAAATTAGAGGATTTTAAAGCTTTAGCTAAACAAAACAATTATGAAATATCAGTAATACATTCCCAGTTTGGCAATCATGGGTTGGTTGACCTTGTTTTTATTCACAAGTCTTTTAAGAATTGCTCTTACTCAAATTTATATCAAAGGAAGATTTCATCATATGATCTCGAAGCCCATACGAATTACCCGGCTATTTCACGTGAAATAAATATGTTGCTCATTCAAATAAAAGCTCATTTACAAAAAAGACTTCCTGAATACATGTGGCCTGACACAATTGTTCCCATAAGCAAAATGCCATTGACCTCTAGAAAAAAAATCAATAAAGAATCTCTTCTAGCCTTGAGTTCATATGAAAGTTTAGGAGGAAGAAAAGCCGAAACTCATATGGAGGTCATTGTATGCCACTTATTTGGGGAGACCTTGGGGCTGTCCAAAGTATTGTTGGATGATAATTTTTTTGAATTGGGAGGGAACTCATTGTCAGTAATAATTTTAACGAATCGTTTTCGTGATGTGTTGAATGTAGATGTACCCATTGAAGTTTTTTTTGAAAACCCGACAGTTGCGACCTTAATCAAAAAAATGGATTTTGATTCGAAAATTAATTTCCTCCTATACAAACAACCCAGACCAAATGATATTCCTCTATCTTTTTCACAACAACGATTATGGTTTCTCTTTAATCTCGAAGGCCCAAATGAAACATACAATGTTCCATTTACGGTTGAGTTTTCAGGGGAATTAAATATTGAAGCTCTGTCTGATACGTTAAACGATGTACTGGAACGACATGAATGTCTACGAACGATTTTTTATGAAAAGGAAGGTCGCTCTTATCAAAGAATTCTCAACAGGGCAAAAGTAGAGTTGGAGGTGTTGAATGTATCGGCATCAATGGATTTGCAGAATACATTGAAGGAGTCGTCTAGACATGCATTTGATCTGACAAAGGAAATTCCCATTAAAGCTAAGTTGCTACGTATAGATGATAGAGCATATGTATTGTTGATCATTGTACACCATATTGCTTTCGATGGTTGGTCATTCGCTCCGCTCTGGAGAGATCTTTCCATAGTTTATTCTGCACGATTGAACAATGAAGTTTCAAATTGGAAGCCCTTACCTGTACAATATGCGGATTATGCCATTTGGCAACGAAATATATTTCAAAAAGAAAATACACACAATTCAATTATTAGTCGACAACTTAATTATTGGGTTAAGAACCTAGCCGCTTTACCAGCTTTGGTGTCTCTTCCCACAGACTATTTTCGTCCCAAAAAGCCTACTTATAGAGGTAATCGTAAAAGTTTCGTTATTAGTTCCAAACTTCATGCAGATTTAGTGTTGTTATCCGAAGATCAGAATGCAACCCTATTTATGGTTTTACATGCGAGTCTATGTTGCTTGTTAACTCATTTTGGAGCAGGGACAGACATTGTAATAGGAACACCAATTGCAGGTCGTAAAGATTCCAAAGTTAGAGATTTAATAGGCTTCTTTGTAAATAACTTGGTCTTGCGAGTAGATACCTCAGGTAACCCGACCTTTCAAAAGTTATTGGAAAGGGTTAAAGAACAAGACCTATCGGCTTATGCTCATCAAGACTTACCTTTTGATTTGCTGGTTCAAGAGCTTAATCGTTCTGGCTCCACTGGTTGGCATCCTTTATTTCAAATTATGTTGGCATTTCAAAATCAACCGCAAGCTCAGATTGACTTTCTGGGGCTGGATTCCAAGTTTGAGTTGATGGAAAATGAAAGTTGCCGATTTGACATGGTTGTTAACGTATTTGCAGAAAACATAGAAAATAAGAATGGAATAGAAGGGTTTGTCGAATACGATACAAATCTTTTTAAGGCAGCTACCATTGATGATTTCATCGAAAGTTATATTCAGTTCTTAAAAGATGTAGTCGAAAAACCAGAGATGCAAATCAATAAAACGATAATCGCTGATTATGGTATGGTGCTAGGTACACGCGCACCAAAAATTGTTAAATGTCAAGAAGAGCACTTTGCCTTCTTATTTCAAACTCAAGTAGATTTGACACCAGATAGTGTAGCTTTGTCCTATAAAGAGACCACTCTTACTTATGGGGAATTAAAACTCGCAGTCAATAAACTCACACGATTGTTAATCTCAAAGGGAATGGGGCCAGAGAAAATAGTAGCCCTTGCCATCCCTAGATCAGTGGATTGGATTGTAGCCTGTTTGGCTGTCTTGGAATCTGGTGCTGCCTTCATGCCTTTGGATCATACATTTCCAAAGGAGCGCATAAATCACATGCTTCAAAAATCTAGGGCATCTCTTGTGTTGACTTCACTGGAAATTGTCTCGGAGCTGTTTTTCGTCGAGCAAGAAATGGTTGTTGTCGATAGTTTAAAGGTTAGAAACATGTTAAATGGCCTTTCGAGCTCTCGAATAGAACCCTTTGAGTTGTTGAATCCTTTGTTGGTGGCCTCACCTGCATATGTTATTTATACATCGGGATCCTCTGGCACCCCCAAACCCGTGATTGTAACACACATGGGAATAACACAAATTGTCGATGCGCAAAAAAAACGATTCAAGCTAGGAGAGTCCAGTCGTGTATTGTTATTCGCATCTCAAAGTTTTGATGGCTTTTTCTGGGAATTATGCAGTTTGTTGACAGGGGCAAGTTTGGTAGTAGTAGAAAAAGAAGGCCTAATGGCAGGAAAAACCTTGGTCAACACAATCAGTAACCAAGGGATTACACATGTTACGTTGCCTCCAGCGGTGCTGGGGCTAATGGAAAATGAGAAGATGGAGGATTTGGAAATGATGATTGTGTCTGGTGAATCCCCAAAGGCTAATTTACTTTCCAAATGGACATATAACAGAAGAATAATCAATGGTTATGGCCCTACTGAATCCACAGTGTGTACAACACTGAGCCAACCCATGTCGGACAATGAAATTCCAAATCTTGGACAAGCCATTTCAAATACAACTGTTTATTTGCTCGACGAGTTTTTGGATCCTGTTCCCGTTGGAGCTTGTGGAGAATTATACATTTCTGGTTCTGGACTGGCACGTGGTTACTTTAATGAACCAGCCATGACGGCAGAAAGGTTTTTGCCCTGCCCATTTGGAGGTGTAGGCTCGCGAATGTATCGCACAGGAGATTTAGCACGTTGGACAATTGATGGTAATCTCGCTTTTATGGGGCGCATGGACAGTCAAATAAAAATTAGAGGGTTTCGAGTCGAACCTGATGAAATTCAAGTGGTATTGGAGAAGCACCCTCTTGTTGATCAAGTAGTGGTCAAGATTGGTGAGGATAACTTGAAAAACAATCAATTGGATGTTTATGTGACCATCTTCAAAGAAAAAAAGGAATCCGAACATGTAAGCTCTTTGAAACTAAGGGACTATCTGAAAAAGAGGCTGCCTACCTATATGATGCCTGCATCAATATCCATAATTGAATCCATTCCTTTAACCAAGAATGGAAAAGTGAATTATGATGCACTAATGGATATTCCTAGAAAACAACTGAAAAATGATGAAATTTCCTTGACGAGTACAGAAAGAAAGTTGTACAAGTTGTTTTGTGAATTGTTGGAGATTGATGAAGTAGGTGTCAACGAGAGTTTTTTTGAGTTGGGAGGACACTCGCTTTTAGGTGTGGAATTTATGAGTAAACTCTACCAGAGATGGAATGTTGAATTGCCTGTGGAAACGTTGTTTCAATTTCCGTCCATAGGTGAATTGGGAAGGGAAATAGATGAACTTGCCGTAGAAGATGAAAAGACACCTGAATTTTGTTTCATGTTGAATTCAGATGCACAAATGGTCAATCGGATAGTTTGGGATGTCGATGTGTTGAAAGACAAGAGAGATAGCAATACCCCCAAGTTTGTATTGTTGACAGGGGCAACAGGGTTTCTTGGAGCATTTTTAATAGATGCCTTGTTGAAAAAATACGAACAGGTCATCATATATTGTCTGGTTAGAGCACTTTCCAAGGAAGAAGCAAACCAGCGTATCATTAAAAATCTATCCAATTACACGTTGGAACAAGCAATGGAGAGCAATAGGATTCGTGCGCTTTGTGGAGATCTTTCTTTGGATGATTTGGGGCTTGCTTCAGACGAGTTTGATGAATTGGCGTCCAAATTGGATTGCATATACCACAATGGCGCAAAAGTTAATGGGCTAGGGGCTTACGATGAACTCAAGAAGACCAACATCAAAGGAACATATGAGATCATTCGTTTGGCAACTCATCTCAAGGTCAAACCAATACACTATGTTTCGACACTTGCGGTTGCATTCAACAACGATAAACCTGAAGAATCGATAAGTGAAGAAAAGCGGTTAAAGGCAAATGAGGTTTTGTCTAATGGATATGTCCAAAACAAATGGGTCGAGGAGGAAATGCTTTGGTCTGCCCATAAAAAAGGACTCCCTATTTCAATCTATCGTCCAGGTCGTATCGGGGGATTCAGCAAAAATGGCATTGGAAATGAAAACGACGCATTTTGGCAATTGGTATTCGCTATGTTGACAATACAAGCAATGCCCTATTTCAAAGCGGAGGACAATCTCTTTTTCGATCTTGTTCCTGTTGATTACGTGGCCGATGCAATTGTCCAGATTTCAAAGAACGATGACAGTTTCAACGGCAAGACATTCAATTTGTTCCATAAAGTTGAGTTTGCCCGTATCGTGGAGATTCTCAAGAATATGGGATATAAATTGGAAGGGATGGATTATAAAGATTGGAAGGATAAGCTAAAACGAGCGGTATATGAAAATGAGAATCACAAGCAATTGCACAAAGCCTTTCTATTGTGTGATTCCTTGGAAGGGATGTTTAGGTTTTCAAGTATGGAGTATTGTACCGACAACATTGAAGCCAAAGCAGCTGAAAATATAATTAAACCACCTATGATAGAAAATATGATATTAATTAAATACATAAGACATTTCATTGAAACAGGATTCTTTCCTAAGATAGATGTAGAAGTATCAGGTTGAATACTTCAATCTTATTCTTGTGTCAATTGAAAATGGATATGACAAAACACTTCCCTCATATGAAAAAAGAAACGATTTTTAAAGTTGAACCATTGTTGTTCAACAAAGAAGATGGTGAACTCATCATGTTGTTCACAGATTTTATGGTTCATTCCAAATGGCAGATGAGTACATCGCTCTATGAAACCGTTTTGGTGGCTTCCATAGAGGCTGCCGATAATAAACCATTGTTTCCGAAACAGCTTCAGGAAGCGATTGAGATGCAAAATAGAGAATGGGATAATTTACAAATTAGAAAAGGGTCGGCGATTAGCCATTTGGCCATTCTGAATACTCTAACGCTCATAAATGCATTGTTGAAACACAACAGGAATAAAGCATATGATGAAATTATTTTCAAAGGGTTGGATTTCATCGAAAGAGCCATACTCGTCATAAGTGGTGATCAGATAAATTTCGTGGGGTCGGACATGATAATTCCAGCCCAAATCGAATTGTTGTTTCAACATGCAAAAGAAAGAAGAAACTTGCTCAACGAAAAAAAGATTGAAACATTGAAAAGTCTATTGCAAACTTTTCACGGCATTAGAAAGTATAAATTGGATAGCTTTTCTATGAAGAAACCCAGTTCCATGTGGTTTTCATTGGAATCCATACCCGAAAACTTGTTGAATGTTCAATTTCTGAATCAATTGGTAAATGAAAATGGGCATTTTATGTCATCTCCTTCTGCAATGGCAGCCATATACGAGTTTAGTCAAAACCCAAGGATTTTGGATTATTTCAAAGAAGCAGAAAAAGCTACGGCAGGCAAAGGTTGGCCAGTAACGTACCCAATGAATGTATTTGAAAGCATATGGGTTGTCGGAGCATTGATAAATTGTAATTTTTCCAAAGAATTCATTCTCGGTCGCTTTGAGCCGCTTTTGCAAATGATCAAGGAGAATTTCTCGGAAAAGGGAACAGGCTCTGCAAAGAATTTTCCTCCCGATTGTGACGATTCGGGAAAAGCATTGTTCAATTTCAGTCGTTTGGGAGTCAACTTGCCTTATGACATTCAAGTCTTGAGACAGTGGTACTTTGAAGAAGGCAAGTATTTTAAAACATACGATTATGAGAAAGATGTGTCCATTAGTACCAATATACATGCTTTGCAGGCATCCCTTGAAAGTGACGACATTTCCTTGACGGCAAAGTCCCGTCTTTGGGGCGACATCATGACTTTGCTTGAAAACACCGGCGTGGAAAGCGAATCGCATCATAGTCAAATTCATTGGCAGGACAAATGGGTGATTACACCACTCTACACCATTATGGGGGCGGTTTATACCATAATTAGATATGAATCGCAATTTCCCCAAAGAAAGACAGATGCCCATCACAAGGCCATTAATTGGATACTGGGACAACAACAGGATTCGGGAGGCTTTCAGACGCATATGGAGTTTGGGGCAACAATGGAGGAAACCGCATATGCTTTAATTGCATTGGTTCATTACTTAAACTATTACAAGGATGGAAACATTGGGTCAGGCATGGAAGATTTCGATTTGAAACAAAGATTGTTGTCAAGTATACAGAAGGGGCTTTCATTTTTGGAGAAGAATAAAGAACAAATGATGAATATTGGTGCTCATCCTCCTTTTTGGGTATGCAAAACATTGTTTTGTCCATATAAAATAGTGATTACCTATGTTTTGGGAGCCTATTTTCTAGCAAAGGAATTTTTGCTGTTGGATGATTACGAATAATCTCGACTACCAAAGGAAACAATTAGGAGTATGTACTTTTTGAAGAAGAAGATCCTTTTATTTTAAGAATAACGACGAAAACAAACAACTTGTTATGAAACAACAACTTTTTAAAGTCATCATTAAAGAGGAAGACGAATTTTCTATTATTGGCGAAAAAGCTCTAATTCCTTTGGGGTGGATCAAACTACCCTGTGTGGGCAATTTGAACACATGCCTCGATTATATGCAAAGCAAATGGAAGCAACTGGGAAATGTTGGAAGGTGTCCAATTTCTTTTCCAATACAAGGAGTCGATTACTATCGTCTTGAAATAGATCCATTGCTAAAAGAATTAATCAGGTCACGGCAATTGCTATGGGTTCGTCCACCTTATGGAGACAATGCTTGGTTGATTACAAATTACGAGCATGTACGTTCCGTATTAAGAGACAAGCGTTTTAGTCGTCAAGAATGCCCATTCCATAATGAGTCCAGGTTGACTCCTCATCCATTGGATACAAGCATAATGGGTTTGGACGAGCCAGATCATACCCGTATCCGTGGAGTTTTGGATGAGATGTTCAATGTAAAGACATCAATGGCTCTGAAAGATAAAATAGAAAAATCTGCCCATAGGCTTATAGATCGATTTGAAACTCATTCTCATCCCATAGACCTCGTTGAAGACTTTGTCATGCCTTTTTCTGGATTGACCATTTGTGAATTGATGGGGGTGCCATTTGCAGATCGTTCAAAATTTCGCATATGGTTGGATTCCTTTTCAAGTACGACTCTCATTGATGCAGATCAGGTTGCCGAAAACATGGCTGCCATGCATGCCTATATGGCAACGTTGATAACAAAGAAGCGAAAAAAAACAGAAGGCGACTTGATAAGTGGACTTACCAAGGCCAATGAAGAAGGAAGGCTCTCCGATAAAGAATTGATTGAGCTTATCACGGTATTGTTGATTGCCGGGCACGATACGGTTTCTGCTCAATTGATGAGTTCATTGTTCGTTATTTTAAGCAGCCCGGATTTAAGCAAACAATTGCGGGAATCTCCGAATTTGTCCACTATGGCAATTAAGGAGTTGTTGCGTTATGTCCCTGTGGATGCTTATGTGACATTTGCCAGGTATGCAAAAGAAGACATTGTTATGGGGGGGACGACAATAAAAAGAGGAGAGGCTGTATTGCCATCTTTGATTGCAGCAAATTATGATCCAGACGTTTTCGACAACCCAGAGCATCTGGACATGAATAGAAGAAAAAACCCTCATTTGATGCTAGGTAGCGGCATTCATATATGTCCCGGAGGCCTTTTGGGAATGATGGAAATTGAACTGGGAATTTGCACTTTGTTCAAAAGACTTCCCAATTTGTCCTTGGCTGTGCCTCCTGATGACATCAAATTCAGGGAAGGGCTACAAGTTCGGAGCCTATATGAGTTACCCGTAAAATTTTAATTAATAAATACAAATATATTATTATGAGCAAGACAGAAGAAAAACAATCGTATTATACAAAAGCGTATGAAATATTGCCAGCTCCTTCTTTTAATGGGGAGCTTTACACACCAGAAACATCCCTTCTGGATGTTATAAAAGATAAAACACTGAGAGCAACGAATGCTTTGGGCTATCCTGAAGAACAACAGAAAAGCATGTTACAACTCATAGAGGACATATGGGGAAAATACAGTCATTATAGAGTAGGAGAGCCTCCATTTCATTCCTTTGGGGCTAAAGAGGGCACCCCGGTCGAATTCCAATTGTGTTGGGACAACAAAGGACCTTCTTTTCGTTTTGGCTCGGACTCGTATGCCTTCAACCCCATTTCATTGGCTTTCGATCCCTCACCAGGGAGTAGCAAAGCGGAATTTTACAAGACAACGAGAAAGATCTCAAACTATGAAGGTGTGGATTGTGATGATTCCATCGCAATGGAAAAATACTTTCAATCCGTTGGAACATTTGGAGTAGGAGGACACGTGGTTCAATGGAGGAAGGGAGGAAAGCCTTCATTTAAGATATATTTCATCAATAGGCCAGATGAAGAGCATAATTTGGAAAGCGCCTTAAAACACCTCAATGTGATAGAACCCTGGGAGGCCATCAAAGCCCATTTCAAAAAAATGGGACTTTCCAAACCACAATGTGGAGCATTAAGTCTAGATATGAAGGATTCCAAGATTTCCAGGGTTAAGCTCTATGTGGCTCACGAGGGTCATAGTGCCAAGGTCATTGATGAAACGTCTTCAATAGCATCCAACTACAAGGCGGGAGCGTTCGAGAAGGCTTTGAAGGTGATAACGGGGAAATCCAGCAACTGGGAAAATCCACCCGTAACCTATTTTTCATTCTTTCCAGGGGAAAAAGTACCGTCAGCATCACTTATTTTCATACCACTGATTCCAAATTTGGAGAATGATGCAATGGTGATGGAACGATGTCGCGAATTTTTGGAAGAAGAAGATACCAATCAAAAAGAATACGTGAAAGGATATGTGGAAGCATTTCAAGCTTTTTCCCATAAACCTTTAGAGAAATCAAAAACGCTCAATTTCCTTGCCTACATACCAGGTAAGCAGTTTTCACTCAATATAGGGCCAGGGATTTTCGACTCCATTTAATGTAAATGAATCATGAATGAAAACAATCTAAAAGGAAAAGTAGCCATAGTCACAGGAGGTTCTGGTGGAATAGGAAGAGCAATTGTCGAAAAACTAGTGGAAGAAGGTGCTTCTGTACTATTTACCTACTTTCAAGGAAACAATAGGGCAGACAAGCTAATCTCCGAATTGGAGAAAGACAAACAGGTGAAAGCAGTCTTTGTCGATATGAAAAACGTATCGGACATCAAGAGAATGTTCGAGATAGCCCAACTTGAGTATGGAGGAGTCGATATCTTGGTAAACAATGCTGCTCAAATTAGAACAAGTTTGATAGAGGACATTACAGAGCTCGATTATGAGTACATTATGAATGTAAATGCCAAAGGACCGCTCTTCTGCATGCAGCAAGCTGTGAAAAGCCTAAGAGACAAAGGTAGTATAATTAACATTTCATCCATAAATACAGTTCTTCCAGAACCTGAAGCTGCTTTGTACTCTGCCAGCAAAGGAGCTTTGGAGCAATTTTCACGCATTGCAGCAAAAGAAGTTGCCAATCGTGAGATAACTGTAAACTGTATTTCACCAGGTCCCATCAATACAGATTTATTGATGAATCATAACCCTAAAGAGGTCATAGAACAAATAGAGGCTATGACACCATTTGGTCGTATTGGAGAACCTGAGGACATTGCAAATATTGTTGTTTTTTTGGCGAGCTCCAAGGCTCGATGGATTACGGGACAAAATTTGAGAGCAAGCGGTGGTTTGGTTTGATTTATTTAGTGTCGAATCTTATAACCAATTGTAAATAGTTTAAAACCAGTTAAATGTTGACATAAAAAATATGAATGCCGAATTTACTTACAATGTCGTTGTTAATGATGAAGAACAATATTCCATATGGCCTGAACACAAGGTCATTCCAAAAGGTTGGAAGATTGTAGGAAGTCCAGGAACCAAATCTGAATGTCTAGATTTCATCAATGAAGAATGGGTAGACATGAGACCTTTGAGCCTTCGTAAGAAATTATCAAAAGAGTAATGCCAATTCCAGTCATTTCAAACTAGAATTGGTATAAGCTTTTTCAAGTTGGTTTTTAGTGATGGCAACTCCATGTTACATACAATGAAAAAGTCGTTTCATAGTGTAGCTCTTAGGCTAACACACACTTCTTTTCGATAATTGTCAAGATGGGTTAAAAAGAAAAGGAAACATTCAAAACTAAAAATAAAAAGTGATTCATGTCTATTGTTATGAGTTGAATGAAGGTTTTCAGAAGAAATCATTCGACAAGCTTCTTTGCTCACTTCCAAATGAGATTCAAATAAGAATAAGGCGATTTAGAAATTGGGAAGATCAACAAGCATCATTGATTGGTAAGTTGTTAATCCGTAAGGGGCTTCATGATTTAGGGAGTTATAATGATGATCCCCTTAATAGATTGCAATACAATTCTTTTCAAAAACCCTTTATTGAAGGAAATATAAACTTCAGTATTTCACATTCAGGACGATTTGTTGTTTGTGCCATCAGTGATATAAATATGTTGGGTATAGACATAGAGCAAATTAGAAGCATTGATGTTTCGCCGTTCAAGACCCATATGACGCCCAATGAATGGAATGAAATAAATAAAGCCATTGACAAGACAGCAGCCTTTTATTCATATTGGACAAAAAAAGAAGCCGTTGTCAAAGCTATTGGAAAGGGATTGAATATTCCTTTGAAGTCATTTTCAATAAGAGAGAATAAAACTACGATTGATAATCAGACTTGGTATCTAAAGAAGTTGAATGTTGGCAACGAAAACATCTGCCATTTGGCTTTGGATGAAAAAGTAAAGCAGGAGCAATTGGTATTTCAGAAGATAGGAGAAATAGAATAAGGGTTTATCTTATGGAGATTGATTTACAAGACGGTACACCCTTTAGAATATCCATAATGAAAGGTTGTCAAGATATGTAATGCCATATAGAGCTAATATGCCAGAGTCAGACGAGTGCCGTTTCGAGTATACAATGAATAAATTAAGAAAGCCTTTACAGAAATGTAAAGGTTTCTAGTTTTAATAGCTTTTAGCTAATAGCGGCAAAAAGTGAAATATTTCTGGACAAGACAGACTTACTAATATTTTTTATAAATTAAATTAGTGTTTTCTTTTCCTTCTTCGCTTTCTTTTAGAAGGAGTATTAAAACGCTGTTGTTTTCGTTTAGCGAATAATCTTCTAAGAAAATTTTCATCAATATAATCTCGACATTCTAATCTTTCCAATACAGCGGGAGATGTTTTAGTGAATTTAGCATTGGTAATGGAGTTGAATTTTTCTTGCTTATTCATTTTCTGCATTAATAATGCAAAAATGGGCAATGCAGAATGTGCACCTTGACCATATTTAGTAGATTTAAAACCAATATTATGATTATCAACTCCTACCCAAGTGCCAACAATCAGTTTTGGTGTAATCCCCATAAACCAACCATCTTTATTGTTTTGTGTTGTTCCAGTCTTTCCTGCAATATCATTCTTTAATTTATATTTGCTTCTAAGTCTAATAGCTGTACCTCCATTAACAGTTTCCTTCATGTACTCTATCATGGTTTGCCTAGTGGTCTCAGAAAAAACCTTTTGAATTGACTTTTTAAGCGTAAAATCTTCTAAAACGTTACCAGTTTTATCAGTGATTTTTGTTATTAAAAAGGGGTCTGATGGTTTACTATTATTTACAAAGCAAGAATATACTTTAGCTAATTCCAATAAAGACAATTCCGCCGTTCCTAAAGCCATTGATGGTACTTGCGGAATATTAGATCTTATACCCATTTTTTGAGCCATTTTAGTTGTTCTTTTTATTCCTGTCTCTTCTAAAACTTTTACAGCACACGTATTAATAGACCTACTTAAAGCTGTTTTCATAGAATATCGCTTATCGGGATCTACGTTTGAAGAATTTTCTGGAGCCCAATTCTCTAAATTTTTATAAGTAATCACTTTTGCAGGAATGTACTCGCAAGGATGCATTCCGTTTTCTAAAGCTGCGGCATAAACAATAGGTTTGAAAGTTGACCCTACTTGACGTTTACTTTGGCTAACATGATCATATTTGAAAAACTCAAAATCTATCCCGCCAACCCAAGATTTTACACCGCCATTGGTAGGCTCTAGGGCAATCATCCCTACATTTAAAAACTTTAAATGATGCTTAATACTATCTATTACAGTTCCTTTTACTAGTTTGTAGCCCCTCCAATCAAATAATTTTAAATTACGATGTACTTTTAAAGAATCATATATTTCTTTCTTGGAATAGCCTTTTTTCTTTAATGAATTAAACGTATTTGTCTTCTCCAACTCGCTTGCAATTAAATCCTTATTTAGCCATGGTGCATTTTTGCCATGCTCGTTTTCGAAAGTCTTTTGTAAAACGGCCATATGTTCTTTTATTGCATCTTCAGCAAGTAGCTGCATATCATAATTTAAAGTGGTATGAACTTTCAAGCCACTAGTATAAGGGTTATAGTTTTCTCCGTTCTCGTCTTTATTTTTATTGCACCATTCTTGTAATTTTTTTTGAACCTGTGCTCTAAAATATGGAGCTATTCCTTTATCAGGACTATAGTCTTTATAACTAAGCGTTAGGGGTTTTTCTTTTTCAATTGCCAATTGTTCATCATCAAGGTAGCCATACTTGTTCATTTGAGACAAAACCACATTTCGTCTTGTTCTACTTTTCTTGGGATAGAGTCTAGGGTTATAAGAATGCGTCGCTTTTAACATAGCTACTATTGTCGCGCTTTCTATTATAGATAAGTCTTTAGTTTTTTTATTAAAAAATTTTTTAGCAGTACTTTCAATCCCAAATGTATTATCACTGAAAGGAACAATATTTAAATACTGGAGTAAGATGTCTTCTTTAGAATATATTTTTTCAATACGTTTTGCTATTATGCCTTCTCGCATTTTATGTACAATAATACCTAGTTTACCTAATCGTTTTCTTGGATAAATATTTTTAACTAATTGTTGAGAAATAGTACTTCCTCCACCAGATGAATTGTTTCTTAATAAAATAGATTTAAAAAATACACGAATTAAACTATTATAATCAATGCCTTCGTGCTCAAAAAAGCGAACATCTTCTGTAGCTATTAAAGCGTTTATTAAATGTTTTGGTACTTCATCATAGGTTATAGGCTGCCTATCATCAATATAAAGTTTACCAATTAATTTACCGTCGTCAGAAAGCACTTCTGTAGCACTTGAAAACTTTATTTCTGTAATTTCTTCTTTGGAAGGAATTTCTCCCCAGAAACCAAAGTATACGCTTAGAAAAAGAAGTAATAGTATCCCTGTAATAGCACTAATGCCATATAAAAGGAATTTTTTTAAATAGGAATTAGTAATTATATTTTTAACTTTTTTAAACATCTATAATTGGTATAGATAGATAACTTAGTTTTTAGTGTAATAGTATCAAATGATATTTTTAATGGTGTTAATATATTCAAAACTAAAAACTAGAACTTAATAGTTCTGGTTTTTTAGTTAAAGGCATAGTGTTTTTTTTGTTACTAATCTGAGTTCCTTCGCTGGCACTCGATTCAATAAAGAGTAATGGCTAGCGTTCATTTTTAACGATTGCAAGGTTTGAGTAGGAATAAAGTCATTCAAGAGCTATGAAAAACAATTTCCGTTAGCTTGTTACTAGTGAAAACTCCAAGGAATAAAAGGTTTCTACATATGGTAAATTAGCACTTTTCATATTTATTTTAAAATTTTAAAACTAGATGTCAAGCAGAATCATCTGTCTTTGAATAGGAGAAAAAGCATAATTCAAAAACGAATATGAAATTATCGCTAGCATATATGAAATCCATCTTTTAATAAAAGTACAAACCTATTTTATTTGTGACTTAACAAATACACTTTTACTTCAATAAGGTTTAAATGACTTATAAATTCAAAAGAACAAAAAATGTGTCAAAAAAATATAATTCTATGAGACTATTAGTATTCAGTTTTATTCTTGCAAGTATCTCGTTAACTGCACAAAATTTTCCCGGTGGAGTCACAGGGGCAGAAGTTTGGTATATAGGGGATTGGGACGATGTAGATACTGGAGTTTATGAAAACTCAGCCCAAACCGATATTGCCATTACCCCGATAGAAGGGACACATGAAAAGGATTTATTTAACTTTAATCCTTCTATATATTCAAAAGAAGGCATTATAACTTATGTGGCGCCTTTGGAAAACGCCACAGGAAGAAATGTCTTTTTTGTGGGAGAACCTGTTGCGACAAATAAAGCTTTTTCACATATAGCAAGCGATTGGGAATCATCACCTCTTGTATTTGAAAAGTCAATAATTAGAAATTTTTTCAATTTTAATACAACAAACTTATCTGCAAATGAGATAGCAGCAGATTATGGTAGCAATGAGAATGCACATATTAATTTTTATCATACCAGCCATTATAACATAGATAAGAAATTCAAATCTTATGGACAGGAAGGGGAAACCGCTTTCCATATAGGTAAGACAACAGAAATTAATCTTGGGGAAGAGATGGAAGATGAAGATTTTGTAGGTAGTTTTCCTGAGTTTATCTCTTTTCCTAGAGAGTTAAGTAGAAATGAAAGAAATAGAGTAGACAGTTATCTAGCTTTAAAATATGGAATAACCTTATCTGGTAATACGTCTTATTTAAATTCAAGGAATCTCATATTTTGGGATGCATCCAATAATAATATCTTTTCTAATCGCATTTTTGGTTTTGGAAGAGATAATATTTCAGGCTTGAACCAACTACAGAGCGAAAGTACACATCATAAAGAGCATTTGGTATCAGCAGTAGGCGATATCGTAGAAACCAATGTGGAAAAGCAAGGATTGACTACAATTCGTAATAATCACTTTTTGGTATTTGGAGACAATGGGTTAAATGCAACATTCACCAATGAAAATAATGACCAAGTTAAATTTTGGCCAAAAGTATGGCTAGCACAGCGAACAGGTGAGCTTACAGATACTTACCCCATTTATTTTAAATTATACCTATCTAGTTATGTGATACAATATTTAACGGACAACCCAGATGACAAACTCTGGTTGCTAAAAGATAAACATATAGGAAATGATGAAGTATCAGATTTTAATAATGACAATGTAAATTATTATTCAGGAGAAATTAATCTAGAAGAAGGCGTAGCCATTTTTAAAGATGTGTTTTTCGATTCAGATAAAAGTGTCTATGACCAATTTACATTTGGAGCAGGCCCAGAAATGATAGTGCTAGCTCAGGTTTCAGGTTGTGAAGGAGACGAACTCAAAGCAACCATTGATATTACAGGAGGCGTTCCAGAGTATCATATTACAGTTGATTCCACTCAAGGAACTATTGAAGCAGATACAAATGAACCCTCTTATGTTGTTGATGTAGACAATAATACAACCTACACGGTTACGGTAGAAGATGTGGAAGGTTTGGTAACAGAATTAGAATTTACTACAGCCGCATGGGATTTTACATTGGATTTAGGGCCGGATCAATCTTTTAGTGGATTTACACAAAGTATACTGTTGGATGCAGGACAAAATATCACAGACCCAGAGGCCACTTATGCTTGGTATGAAGACAACACATTGCTTCAAGAAACAAACAGTATTCTTACAGTTACAGAACCAGGAATTTATAAAGCAGTTGTAACTAGTGGGGATAGAGCATGTGTTGTAGAAGATGAAATAGAAATTAGTTCTACGGACATTCTGGTAAATGTTGAAATAATAGAGGCTTGTGATGCATTACATAATTCTTTGGCCATTAAAGTTGTAGGAGGAGTAGCTCCTATTAGTATAACCTTATCTGGAATTAATGGAGACGTAAATTATGTTTATGATAATAGTGATAATACAATATACATTATTACGGATATTGATTATGGAACCTATACCATAACAATTGTAGACGATTCTGGAAATACTGTTACAGACACTATTAACTTTACAGAACCAACTGGAGGTTTAGGTTTGGATATCTATGCAAGTTTGGAAAACTATTGTGATGGAGGTGTAGCTTGTGTAGATTATACCAATCCACAACTTCCTGTTTTTAATTACACTTTTGGTAACTCTATAGTTATAGATGCCTCTAATGAGGTTACAAATCCAAATGTTACATATCAATGGTTTAAAGATGATGTCCCTTATTTTAATGGGAATGGACCAATTATTACAATAGATTGTATTAACTCTAGTAAAGAAAAAGACAAGTTTACAGTAGTTGCTACAGACCCAATTACAAATTGTACCCAAAGCCAATCTTTTGCTCCAGATTTTATATGTCCAGAAAATGGTAATAACCTTATTGCTGGCAATTCACAACAAGGAAATCAAGAAGAAAGCATACTTGATTCCAAGGTAATACTGGAAACCAAAGTGTACCCCAACCCAGCTGAGGCCAATACTACTTTTACTTATAAGGTATTCTCCACTGAAAAGTTTGAAGGGATTGTGAAGCTCTTTACAATTGGAGGAGCGCAACTTTATGAAAAGCAAATCGATGGATCTTCAAACTATAAAGTCCCTTTCAATTTGAAAACATCTGGGACCTACATAATAATAACAACTACAACTAATGGTACGGTAGCAACAGACCGTGTAATCATCAAATAAATATAACAGCCATGTCTATCTCTATAAATAACACGACAATAAATAAATGTATCCATATAAGTTTTATGCTAATTATATGTTTGATAAATGTTTGTTCATTAAATGCCGTAAATGATAAAACCATAAACAGTAGGTCTTTGGAGGAAACAGAACCAGGACTACCATTGGTCGATGATCCAAAATATTGTTTTGAAGAACATTACAACACTGTAATCAAAGCCATCGAAAAAAAAGGAATCATAGGTAAAGATTCGGATACGGATAAAGAAAATGCCAAAGACAACTTTTTTACGATAACGCTTCCAGACTACTACACATCAAAAGAATACGATGTGAAATTGACCTATAACCTATATGGGGTTATGGGTGCCAACCATACGACAAAAAGCATCAATGGAGAAGCGGCTTATGGTGGTCAGTTGGTACAAGTGAATGATACTTGGAATAAAGTTGAGGAATTCATAGCGCCCCAATCTTTGAAAACAGGTGAAAATGAAATATTCTTTACCAGACGAAAAGATGAGAATTATCGCTATGAAATAGAAGATGTGAGCGTTAGCTTAATTAAAAAGAGGACAAACTCTGTTTTCTTGACTGAAAATACCCTGAAAAATTACAATGGTAAGATTCAAGTAATAGGTTATGCTTCAGAAGGTATAGAAAGTGTAGCGGTTTTAGGAGAAACGATACGAGTGGAAAATGGAATTTTTGAGCATTTTTTGGACGAATTCCCTGAAACAACACAACAACTGATACTTTCGTTTTCTACCATTGAAGGAGAAACAATAGATAAAAAAATACCTGTTGCATACATACCGGCAGATGCAACTTACGAATTCATTTCCAAGAAAAATGGAGATGCTGTTTCAATAAAACTAATGGATACAGATAAAACGTATAATTTTCACGCCCTACAAATTGAAACACCTGATAAGGATATTTTAGAAAAAGAAGCAACATTGCTTTTGGAAGGCCTGCGATTTAAAGATGTGATTCCATTGAATATGGATGTAGATGCAGTTACATCAGGAAAATATCTAGGTTATGGGCTGCAATTGAAGAATCAAAAAACACAAGGACAGATAAAAGTACATCTTGGTTACGACCCTAGTAAGATCCCTAGTGGTTATGGCCCCAAAGATGTTAGGACGTTTGCATACAATAGCGCCAAAAGGGAATGGGAAGTTCTTGTTGTTGATAGCTTGGACGTTAAAAACAATGTTGTCATTTCCAAATACAGTGGGGATACAGATTATGTTAATGGTGTAATCAAAGTACCGGAAATGGCCGAGACATCCAGTTTTGCACCTACTATGATTGCAGATATGGAGTATGCCAATCCAGCTGCAGGGATTGTAAACATAGCACCTCCAAGTGCCAATAACACAGGGACGGTATCTACTGGTTTCCCCATAAAACTTCCAGCAGGAAGAAATGGAATGCAACCCAACTTGAATGTAACATACAATAGTGAAGGTGGCAACGGTTGGATGGGACTAGGGTGGAACCTACAACTACCAGCAATTACTTTGGATACCCGTTGGGGAGTACCTCGTTTTGATGAGACGTACGAAACCGAAATATATCAATTAAACGGGGAACAATTGGTGTTAAAAGTAGGTAGTGAATACACCTCGCCACATCGCTATTCGGGGGATATAACCCGAAGTAACAATAGAGAATTTTATTTGCGAAAAGAAGGCAGTTATTTAAAAATTGTCCGCTCTGGTTCATCCCCGTCAAATTATAGTTGGGTGGTCACCGACAAATTGGGTAATAAAAGTTATTATGGTGAAGATAATAGTAGTGTTATAAAAGATGAGTCAATAAATGCTAATATTACCCATTGGGCATTAAGCAAAACAGTAGATCCATTTGGCAATGAAGTAAGATATTTTTACGAAAAAAACACTACAACTATTAATGGTGTTTCTGCACAATATTTCTACCCTAGTTCTATTGAGTATACAATGACAACAGGTGTTTCTAACCCTACTTACTATCAAGTAGATTTTACTAGAGAAGATGCTAATCGTGAAGATATAAATTTAAGTGCAAGAACAGGTGTATTGATGACAACTAACCATGAGTTATTGTCGGAAATAAATATTAAGTATAGTAATAATGGTGTATTTGAAGCTATTAGAAGTTATCAGTTTGACTATATAGATTCTGCATTTAAGAAAAAACAACTCTCAAAAATATCCGAATACGATGCTGCTGGTTTGTTATTTTATTCCAATACGATGGAATATTATAACGATACTGAGAATAATAATGGTGCAATAGTACCTTCTAGCAATGTTGTCTCTATTAGTAGTAATGAGCCTAATACGTCATTAGCCGGTTTAATATATGGTATTGCTCCAGATAATTTAGAACTTCCATTAGGTTCTGTTTTGGGAACAAGTACAACAAGTGGATTTTCTGCAGGATTAAGAGTGGGGCTTGGTTTAGGCCCAGCCGTAACAAAAGTAAATAACTCTATAGGAGGCTCTTACAACTATAGCCAAAATAAAGAAAAAACTAAAATTAGTTTTATGGATATTAATGGCGATGGACTGCCAGATAAAGTCTATAAGAAAAATGGAGAATTGGTATTTGCTCCTAACAAATGGAATAAGGACACAAATGAAGGTGAGTTTGCTACGCCTAGACCTATTTCAGGAATTTCTACGCTTGATGAAACCAAAACAAGAACCCATGGTTTTGGTTGGGATGCTAATGCAGTTGTAATAGGTGTAGGCAAAAGCCAAAGTAATACCAAGACAAGAACCGATGGCTATTTTGTAGACTTCAATGGAGATGGCTTACCAGATATGGTTAAAGATGGAACAGTGAAATTTAATCTTGCAAAATCAAATTCTATTTATACAGGAATAGAATTCGATAACGAAGTAGACCAAACAGAAAACCCTATTGTAGGTGGAGGACAACTACATAGTGATATAATTACTAATATACAATCAGAGCTAGAAAGCCTAAATGAGCTTAGAGCAAATCATCCTCAGTTTGATCATGTACAATCATGGAAAGCTCCATACACGGGTACAATTACTATTTTAGGAGACGCCCAGTTGGTGATTAAAAATGATTGCGGGAATGATAACGAGGATAATAAATTTAGGTTAAAAATAGAACACGCCTCAGCTAGCCAAACAGAAGGTGTAACGACTATTTTGCCTAATAGTGAAAAAGAACTAACAGAACAAAACCAAACAGAAACCTATAATTTAACCAATGTCTCCGTACAAAAAGGAGATGTATTGTTCTTTCGTACACATAATGAAAATTATGGTTGTGGTGGAACAGTAAGCTGGAGTCCAGTAGTCGGGTATCCTAATGGTAGTGGCGTTATCGGAAATGCCAAAGACGAGAATGGGCATACAATATATAGGTTCGATTCTGAGGAAAGTTTTATTATGAACAATGGAGGTGGTTGGACTCCAAATGCAGAAGATATTACCGCAAGTATAGCATTTAATTTAGATGATGATTCTTATGGTGAGCATCAGTTTTCAGATGATATTAGATTCAATGTAGAGAAGATAACATATAAACATGTACAGAGTGGTGATAATGCAGGAGATATTATAGAAGAGGAAACAGAGTCTCAAGTATGGAGTCATACTTATAGGTCGGAATCTGAAAATGGGATTATAGATCCGTCACCAATGCCAAGTGGTTTTACCAATGTACAAGACCAATATGCTACAGGTGGTCAATATAGCTATTCGTATAGATTTTATGTAGACAGTGACTCCAATGTAAAATGGAGCGATATAAACTGGAAACCACAAGTTTCAGGTAATGATTCTGGAACACAGTACCCCGCTGTTAGTTATGAAATATACGAAGATGTTGTTAACCAGGACTTTTATTGGGTAAATGCCAACACATTCGTACAACCAATTATTAATCCAGAAATAGAAGGAGATGAAGACAAGCCATTAATGACTATTACTCATGATCTTTTCAATCAAGAGACATACTATCCGTTGATTGGCTCGTTGGAAGACGAAGCCTTCCCAATAGAAATACATTGGGTGGTCAAACAAAAAATAGGAACAGAAGCCAGAACACTTCGTAAAAACAGTTTTTATATTTATAAAGAGGATTGCGAGTTTTTAAGCTGTAATACGTTTAGAGATGCTTCAGGTAACATTATAGATCCTACTGCACAAGATTACGACGAGGAATTGTCTTCATTTAACCTTACAAAAGCAGAGGTTCAAGAGCTAAAAAACAACGCAGGGATTGTGTATTCTGCATTTTACATAAACAATAAAGCCTTTGGAATAGGCAATACAGCAAATGGTTATGTCCAATTGCATGAAGACGAAGTGGCTAACTATACGTATCCTGTTAAAATTATTAGAAAACCTTTTATAGCAAAAGACCCTACATTTATAGGGACCACATACCGTGGTTGGGTACCGTTTTTATATAACGGAGGGGTTCAAGTGTCGTATACTGAAGAAGGAGAAATTGTACTTGAAGAGAACGGACAAGAAGCTACCGTACATTTTGATGGTAATATTGATATGGGCGTATTTAATCCAAATGTAGATGAGGATGATATAAATGATCAAATAAATACGGATAACCCTGATGAAGTAGAAGTAGACTTAAATGCAACAGTAACACGCTATACTACCTATCAACAAAAAAATGAGCATAACTGCTACACAAACGGTGCTATTTTTAACAAACCAATAGACTTGGATACAATAGATCCAGAGAGTTTTAACGATAGTAATGTTATTTATGGGTATAATGAAAACAATGCATTAGTCTCCTCTTTAGGCCGTTTTGGAGAAGCCAATTTATACGATTTATATATAGACCCTAGTACAGAAAATCAAAACTTTATAGGATTGGAATTAATATCAAAGTCTGTAGGTAAAGCTAAAACATTGAAAGTAACATTGCCGCTAGATGAGGACAACCCTACAGATGGTCCTAGTGCTGGAGGTTCTGGAACAAATAGCGAAGGCCATTCAAAAACATTAAACCAATATTTAGACTTAAATGGAGATCGTTATCCAGACATCGTAACAGAAGGTACTATACAATTTACAAATATGGATGGTTCCTTGTCAGATAAAACTTCAGGAAATGACTTTACATCGGGTGGAAGAAATAAAGATGTTACTACTGGTGTCAATATAGCAGGAATGTCCCCAAATTCGTCAGAATCTGATGACAATAGTAAAACCAAAACCAGTATTAATTCTGGAATAAACACTGGGCAAGGCAAAGCATACGATACCAGACTATGGGCAGATATCAATGGAGATGGCTTACCAGATAAAGTAACCATAGGCTCCAGTAGTGTAAAAGTGAGATTAAATACCGGTTATAGTTTTAGTGACGAAATTGTTTGGGGAAGTGATTACATGAATTTAAAAACCAGCACGCGCACTAATGATAGTAATGGTTTAGGTCTTGGCGGAGACATAGATGGACTAGCAGAGAATACCAGTGCTTCTTTCGCTTTTGGTTTTGGAGCAGGAAATAGTACGGCAAATGGCAATGCAGCCTTAATAGATGTTAATGGCGATGGTTTGCCAGACTTGGTTAAGCAAGAATCAAATGGGATATTTGAATTTCACTTAAATACAGGAACTCATTTCGAAAGTGACTCTACAGCATTTTACTCAGGAGGTCAAATGGACGAAAACTATTCCTTGACAGGAAATGTGTATGGTTCTTTTACATATGGGTTTTTCTTTACAATTTTTGGCATTCAAATTAAAACAACATTTACACCTACAGCAGGATTAAATGCAGGTGTCAACGAAAAAAGAATTGTTGTGCAGGATATCAATGGTGATGGGTTTCCAGATATTATTGAAAAAGGAGATGATAACACAAGTGTTACGGCACGCATCAATAAATTGAAAAAAACACATAAATTGAAAAGTGTGAAAAATGCCCTGGGAGGGAACTGGACAGTAGATTATACAAGAGAAGGAAACACCTTTGACATGCCACAAAGTCAATGGGTATTAAGTACAATCGCAACACATGATGGCTTTACGGCAGATGAAGGTTTTGGTACAAACGAAACATTGACAACTGTTACTTATTCAGGTCCTAAACAAGATCGTAGAGAAAGAGATTTTATTGGATTTAATAAAGTGACTATTGAAGAGCAAAACCCTTCTAATGAAGCAGTTTTTCGTGAATCATCTCAACACTATCATACGGACAATATCTATTTAAAAGGCGCTTTGCATTCATCATCGTTAAAAGCAAATGGAACATTGTTGAGTAGTACTTCTACGACTTACAATATCATGAATCCAGAAGCACCGGAAACCAATTTGTATCCTACGACTGGTAGTGAGTATCTACAATCTGGTTTAAATGCTACATCATTAGATAAGTCTCGATTATTTGTGGCACCAGTAAAGACAGTTTCTACGACTCATGAGAATGAGGGTAACGAATCTTTAAGTGTAGAACAGCATTTTACAAAGTATGATGGATATGGAAATTTGCTAACCTATATAAACCTGGGGGATACCTATACTTCTGCGGCACCAACCGATGCCTATAAAACGGAAATAGAGTATCATCCAAGTACAAGTATGGATGTTGACAATGGTGTTGGGTTTGCCAAAACAATAAAGGTGTCACGTAAAAACGATGGTGCTTTATTGCGTCAACGTTTTGCAACATACCATAAAAACAAGTTAAGTACTATAACAACCAAACTCAATGATACGGAAACGAGTACAGTCAATTTGGGATATGATGCCTATGGCAATCTTGAAGAATCGACTTCTCCGGGAGGATTTAAAACATTTTTAGAATACGATGAAAAAGTGCATAGTTACCCGGTAAGTGTTTCAAATAGTTATGGTGAAACATCGACATCAGACTATGATTATGCATTTGGAGTACCAACATTGGTAACGGATACCAATGGACAAGAAATGCGCACACGCATAGATAATAGAGGGAGATTGGTAGAAGTAACAGCGCCTAACGAAATGGAAACTGTCAATGGCTGGACATTGCGTATGCAATACCAAGGTGAAGATGCAGTACCAACTGCTTTTAACGGGAGCAATTATGTAATCCCAGCACAAGGTAGTTTTAGTTGGGATACTGCTGCGAGCCAAACCGAAAGTGATGCCAAGCACCATGCGGTAACGCGTCATTATGTAGAAGATGCACACCAAGAGCAATTGCTTACAGTGAGTTTAATAGATGGTATGGGGAAAGCCATTCAACTTAAAAAAACATTGTATGCAAATAGCAATGCAAGTACACCTTTACGTTGGTTGATTAGTGGAAAAGAGGAAAAAGATGCGTTTGGACGAATTTTGAAAAACTATTTGCCGACAACAAGTACAGGTTATCCTCAAGACCCTAACAATTTGAGTGCTACAGTATTTGGTTATGAATCAGGCACATATCCAAGTACTATAGATCCAACCATAATGGCATACGATGCCAAAAACAGGGTTATTAGCGTTAATCAACCAGGTCCAACCCAACCAGGAGAGAATGAATTGGCAATTATCGAGTATGGTGTAGAAGATGGTATGTTCAAAACAAGTTCAACAAACGAGTTGAACCAGACGATGGATACGTATACCGATGTAAAAGGGAGGCAGCGTAAAACCATTCGAAATGGAGAATTGACGACTGAGTTCCATTATAATGCCATAGGCGAAAAAACACGCGTAAAAAATCATCAAGGGTATGAAACGTTCTATGCTTACGATTTAGCAGGGCGTCGCTTGAGCGAGAAGCATCCAGACAGAGGACTTTGTCTATACACTTATGATACCTCAGGAAACTTGGTGAGCAAGCAAACCTCTAATTTGATATCTGGAGAACCGCAATCTACCATTAATTATATCTATGATGATTACAAGCGCCGATTGACAGAAATAACGTATCCTTTAAATTCAGAAAACAATGTAACCTATGCTTATGGCGCTTCAAACAGTCTAGAAGCAAAAGCAGTAAATGCAGTAGGGCGGTTGTTTATGCAAACCGATGCTACAGGAGTACAAGGTTTTGGGTACGATAATCTAGGTAACTTAACCACGCACCTTAGAGGAGTGGCAGCGGCAGGAAAACAAACCTTTTGGTTTAATACCAAATGGGAATACGATAGCCACAACCGTATAAAGGAAATTATCTATCCAGACAACGAAACCGTTACCTATAACTATAACCAAGGTGGTAATCTGGATAACATATACCGAACCATTGGTAGTTTTGAAAAAGGAGACATTGTTACAAAAATAAAATATAACGATTTAGGAGAGCGCACATCCATAGAATACGGTAACGGTACCATAACAGAATATACCTACGATGATAGAAGACGATTGGAAGATTTAAAACACCAGTTTACAGGCTTTGAAGTAACCAATAGATATGCTTACGATGCTTTAAACAATGTTAAAAGCCTTACAACGCAAAACCCTAATAATTCTTTGTCGACTTCGGGACAATTGGGAGGACCTATACAACACAATTATACATACGATGATTATAACCGTTTGGTACACGCAGATGGAAGGTACACAGGTCCTAATGATTACGATTCATCATTGCTGGCACAGGAGTATAATTTGGATATGACCTACGACTTGGCGCATAACATTCTAAGTAAAACACAAACCCATGTGCAAGGCGCAGTCTCTAACCATAGTAATCCTATTGCTACCCCGGAAACGATGGTGAAAACCAATTACCATTTAGTTTATAATAATTACGCTACAGGAAACCATGTGGTGTCAAACCAAAATGAAAGTTTTGGATATGTACAACCTCATGCACCACAAGAAATCATAGAAACACCAGATGCTATAGCTATGGATAGTACGGATCCACGTTATAAGAAGAAACGTATGGAATACGATGCCAATGGTAACCAAACCGTAATCAAACAAGTTGTTTTCGAAGGTGAACAAGGTGCTGCAACAGATGGTATTGTAGAACAAAAAGAGATCACGCTACTTAGAAATCTATGGGATGAAGAAAACAGACTACGAGCCGTGGATACCAACCCAGAAGAATCTGGTGCACACCCTATAGCAATATATACTTACGATGCATCGGGAGAGCGTACCGTACGTTACGTGCCAGGTAGGGTAGACGTTAAAAGCAATGCAAATGATGTCTCGTTAAACGAGCGTGATGAAACTATGTTGTATCCAAGTGCAATGCTAACGGCCAAGGCACAAGGCGCTCCTGCAAACCCGGATAATAAGGGGATAGCAAGTTATACCAAACACTATTATATGGGGAGTGAACGTGTGCATAGCACTTTAGGGACTGCAACTAATTTAGGCTTGTTCCCTAGTAGCATGGATAACGTGTTCCCTTCTATACGTACACTAGCAAATGCAAGTGTACAAGAAGCGACAACAGGTGTTTTAACGACCTATATGGCATTGAACCAAAACGTGAGTTTGCCAACACCTATCATTGAAGGCGAACTCACACGATACGCACATGATAAAACCAAGTATAATGCCTATTGGTACCATAGCGACCATTTGGGAAGTTCTTCCTATATAACCAACCTAAAAGGTGTGGTATCACAGCATATGGAATATTTGCCGTATGGGGGGTTATTGGTAGACGAGCATAAAAGCAGTTACAATACCCCATATAAGTTTAATGCCAAAGAGTTGGATGAGGAAACTGGAAACTATTATTATGGAGCTAGGTATTACAACCCTAAGTTTAGCATCTGGTTGGGGGTAGACCCGCTGGCAGAGCAAATGCCAGAATGGTCTAGTTATAATTATACGTTTAGTAATCCTATTAAATATACAGATCCAGATGGAATGGCTCCGTTAGATTTTACATTATTAATAGCAGAAAATGGAGCTGGAGGTCAAGGGCATATGGGAGCTATCATTCAAGATGGTGATGGAAATTATCA
Source organism: Bizionia sp. (assembly GCA_020631395.1). Lineage (GTDB taxonomy): Bacteria > Bacteroidota > Bacteroidia > Flavobacteriales > Flavobacteriaceae > JAHDHI01. Next base: position 1,540 of record JAHDHI010000050.1, on the reverse strand, counting down.
TTATGTTACTATGGGGGCTATAGGAAGTTATGGGTCAAGAGCATTTGTTTCTGAAGGTGTAAGTGGAAATACGGCATTAGTTCCTCTTCATGGGGTATCATCTATGGAAGAAGCAATTGAATTAGTGAAAAAACTAGATACTTATAATGAACCTTATACAGACCATGTAACTTTTTCTACGGATTCTAATACAGATCAGCTTATATATGAAAACATAAAGGAGAAAGCTATAGATATAAATTCTCAAAAAGAGAAGTATCATTTTATTGGAAATAACTGTACAGATGCATGTGAACGCCCTATAGAAGAAGCTACAGGTGTTGAGTTACCTAGTCGACCTCAACCAAATTCAAATTTTAGAAAAATAAAAAAGGATAAAAATCAAACACAAAAAAAAATAAATAGATTGCAAAATATCAGAAATTCAGACAAAGTCAATAAAAATTCTATTAAAGAAAGTATTTATAAAGAAAGTATTCAAGTACAAGATAATACTAAAATAAAGAATAGAACTCTTTAAGTTGTAATCCCAGCTAGCTCGTCTGTGACGAGTGACATATTGAGTAAGTATTAAAACATAAAAGCTTCTACAGTACTGTAGAAGCTTTTATGTTTCTTTCATTATTGCGTACTGTTTTTTTATGAAAAGGAATGCATAAAAAAACCTCCGCTACCGCTAGTTTACAACTAGTGGAGGTAGGAGTAAGCAAAAACAAAAAACCTTTGCAGAAGTAAAGGTTTTTGTTTTTATGGGATTGGGTAGGCGTTATAAACAGCTAGCGTTCGTCTGTGACGAGTGGAGGTCAAGATAAAAGCAAAAGCTTCTACGTACTGGAACTGTAAAAGTTTTTTATATTTCAAAAAAGATTTTAAATAGATAAAACATTCTTACTTGAGCATATAATCTTCATTATTGTACATTGTTTTTTTAATAAAAAGACAGGGCATAAAAAAAAACACATTGTTATAAGGTGGTTTTTGTAGCGAGAGGGGACACGATCCCCGACCTCCGGGTTATGAACCACAAAATGGATTTTAAAGTATGCTGATTAAAAAGTGTTTATGTTTTAGGGATTATTTAAACTATGCTTTTTCAGGGTAAATCAGTACTTTAAAACAGTACTTTTTAAGTTTGAACATATTCTGAAAAAATACTTCAACCACCAAAACCTTATCTTGTACTCTCGACTTATCTGATCGACAGATTTGTCTAGTACTAATTTCTTTATGATCTTTGCGATCTACTGTGATGAAAATTTACTCTTTCTCATAATTGTTGTTTAAAGTTCCATTGGAATTTTGTCATTCTCAAAGCTCTCTGTTTTTAGCTTACCCAATCTTTAAGCGGATTGAGACTTGGTAAAATAGAAATAGAAGACACTAAACGTTGAATTACAAAACCATTAATGAATTTGAATTAGAAATCAATAACCATAAACTATCAGCATAATCTTAAGCTAGTGTCCATTTTTTTGTTGCATATCCAGTGTATTGAGAAAGAGGTTTAAAGTGTGTACGACAGACAGTAATCATCATTATC
>JAHDHI010000049.1 GCA_020631395.1 Bizionia sp. | reverse complement strand
TTTGGCATAACGAAAGATAAACATTATTACAGTAAATTCAAAATTAAAATGGTATTACCCAAACGGTTCAAGAAGATATTCGTTAAGATGCAATAGCTGGAACGCACCATGAATTGCATTCCTCTCCATCAAACGACATCTCGCTAAAAATATGACACATAAATCCATTGCAGCTATTGTCAATTCTATCAATTTAAGTTATCTTAATCATCAAAATTCAACAATCAAATTATGAATCTCCTTAAAATCAAAACCCCGCTCCTGACCTTGTCCACAATCTTGGCAACGGCTCTGTCCATCAATCAAATGGAAGCACAACAAAAGAAATTGATCACACCCGAAGACTATGGGAAGTGGGAAGTGTTGAGAGGCACTGAAATCTCCAAGAATGGCAATTGGTCAAGCTATCAAGTGAACAATGTGGACAAAGACAAGACCACTTTCCTTTACAATGTAAGCGAACGTACGACAAAGACCTATCCAAATGCGGCAAAAGCAGAATTTTCCAAAGCAGGTGGTTGGTTCATCTACGAAAAGGTGCTCAGCGGAAAGGAACAAAAGGCCAAGGACAAGAAAAAGAAAGATGAAAAAAAGAAAAAGGAACCCAAGGTGAACGACAAAGTCTTGGTCAACTTGACGAATTCCGATACTTTGCTTCTCAGTGGCGTGAAAAAATACAGCTTCAGCGAGAAAGACTCATACCTAGCGATGCTTAGAAAAAATGAAGGAGTCAACACGCTCCTGATAAAGGATCTCAGGACTGAAGTACAAATGAGCTTTGGGAACGTGAAATCCTATGAATGGCAGAAAGAAGGAGAGCTTTTGGCCATGATAGTGGAAACAAAGGATTCCGCAGCCAACGGCATTCAACTGTATGATGCCAAGAGTGGCGTCTTGAAGGTGTTGGAGCAATCCAAACACATCTACTCCCATTTGGAATGGGGAGAAAAATCCGACTATTTGTTTGCCATGAAGGCGATGGATAAAGAACGAACGGAAGAGGAATCCCACCAATTGCTCCATTGGAAGGACTTTTCCACGCTGAACCCGACGTTCACAAGATTCAATCCCAGCGAAGCGGAATCATTTCCAGATGCCGGAAGAATCATAACCGATGGCATCGTCATTTCCGACGATGGGAACTCGGTATTCTTCAAAACCCTCTCTTGGGTACAAACTGAGGAAAAAGAGAAAGCCGAGTCCGAAGAGGAAGATAAAGAGGAGTCAAAGAAAACCGATGACCAAGAGTCTCCAGATCTGGAGATTTGGCACAGCAAAGACGAGGTGATGATCACCCAACAAAAGAAAAGACCAAACAAGGATTCCGAAAAATCAATCCAATTTGTTTGGCACGTAAATGAAAAGAACGCCGTTGCCTTGAGTAATGAACTGGTTGAAACCATTCGCTTGCAAGCCAACAACAAGAAGATGATCGGTTTGGATGGAAGCCCTTATTCATTCGAAGCCATGTTTGGCAGGCCCAGCAACGACGTCTACATTGTAAACATTGAAAATGGAGAAAAGAAAAAGGTGCTTACAGACATCAAGGTAACTTCCCCTATCGATCCCAATGGCAACTATTTCATTTATGTGAAAGACGACAATTTGCATCTGTATGACATTGCAAAGGCATCATCCACCGACCTCACATCCAATTTGGATGGCACCTTCATCCAAGGGGATTCCTACGATTATCCCGTAGAACGAAAGCCGCCTTTCAGAGGAGGGTTTTCCGCTTGGAGCGAAGATGGCAGTTCATTTCTCTTCAATTCCGAGTTCGACGTTTGGCAAGGGTTTGTAAATGGTGCTCCTTCAAAACGTGTTACCAATGGAAAGGAAAATGAAATAACATACAGGCATCGATTTGCTCATCATGACGACGACTTCATAGACTTGAACAAGGCACAATTCTTTTCAATGCAAGGAAAGACATCCAAGAAATCAGGTTACGCCAAAGGCGTCCTTGGTCAGGAACTGAAAGTTCTGATCTATGATGACGCCAGGATCTATGAATTGGACAAACCCCACGAAGAGCTTGAATTGTTGACTTACAAATCACAATCCTTCGATCAATCTCCAAACCTAAGCATCACAGACCCCGATTTTTCCAAATCGAGAACGATTTCCAATACAAACGCCTTCCAAGACGGATATGCTTGGGGCAAGGCGGAGCTCATCACATTCAAGAACGCCAAGGACAAAAGTGCTCAAGGCATTCTATATTATCCGGCAAATTACAAGAAGGGCAAGAAATACCCGATGATAACCTATGTCTATGAAAAGCTATCGGATCGATTTCACAGGTATACGGTACCATCCAAGACCAATTACTACAATACTTCCGTGTGGCAACAAGAAGGATACTTCGTATTGAAGCCAGACATAGAATTCGTTGCAGGAGATCCTGGCATCTCCTCTGCGAAGACTTTGGAGAATGCCGTTGCCGCCGTGGTGGAAAAAGGTGATGTTGATCCTAAGAAGGTTGGTTTGATAGGGCATTCGTGGGGCGGTTACCAAGCTGGTTTCGTACCTACCCAAACCAATATCTTTGCAGCTAGCGTTGCTGGTGCAGGCTTGACGGATTTCATTTCCATGTACTTGGCAATAACACCTGCTTTTGGAGGATCCCCGGAAAACAACCATTTTGAAATCTCTCAAGAACGCATGATTAGTCCTCCGTGGAAGTCGCCTGAAAATTACATTCGAAATTCATCGGTCATGAATGTGGAGACATTGAATACCCCGATTCTATTCGAGGTTGGAGACAACGACATGAATGTGAATTGGAGGCAGGGAATAGAATACTACAACGCCGCTCGTAGGGCTGGCAAGCAGTTTGTGCTGTTAGTGTACGCAAAGGAAGGCCATGGTGTCAGAGAAGAGAAGAACGCATCGGATTATCAACAAAAGATACTTAGGTGGTTTGGCCACTATCTGAAAGGAGAAGAAGCCCAGGATTGGATACTGGATGGAATCCCTTATGGCGAACAACAACGCAGATTGAAAAAACAAGGCAAATAGCTTCTAACCGGAAACAAGAAAAGGCAGGTATTTACCTGCCTTTTCCTTTATTTGTTTGGTCATCAATGCTACAATGAATGCAAAGGTATCGATCAACCTTTTTTCTTCAACTCTCCAATCTCTTTGGCTAGCTGTTGAATCATCAATTCCATTTTTTCAATTCTATCCTTTTGCTCTTCTATGGTCTTTTGCTGCTCTTGGATTGCCTTTATTGCAATAACTCCCGTGGCACCATAGGTTATCCCTAGTTTGTCTTCTTCGGAATCGACCACTATTTCCGGGAACAACGGCTTTACCTCCTGTGCAACGAACCCGATGACTTTCTTTTCTGTCGACTTTTGCTCATTGTACAAGTAATCCACAGGTTTCAATTGCATCACGCGATCCAATACAGGTTGCAATGGTTTAATGTCGTATTTCAATCTTCTGTCGGAATCGACGGTCCAAGCTCCGGTTGTATTTACATACGCCACACGACTTCCTTGAAGGTTGAAGCTAAAGTAAATGCCACTATGATATATTCTCCAATAGTCTGCTGCATCTGATCCATTTTCAAATTTTATTCCTCCAGTACCATTTGTAATGGACTGTTGGGATTGGCGAATGTGCAAATCGGTATCGGGAGTCCCCTTGTCCAATCCTACTTTACCGTCGGAAGCAATGGTCATTTGTGAATTTCCACTCGTAACCATGTGTATTTGATCTGCCGCTCCGTAAGTCCCATCGGCTCCCACAGTGATCAATGTTGAAGCAGATCCTCTTTCTCCCTGCGCCTCAATGGCGTTCGTGTACAGCCATGGCGTAGTGGTGAATCCCAATCCGTTTGCTGCAGAGGTTCCCTGATCCGTGCTTTGTGATCCTACCGACAAGTTACCGACAACGGCAATGTCTGAAACATCTAGCCTGGCTTGAGGAGTTGTTTCCCCTATACCGACAAAACCACTTTCATCTATTCTCATTCTTTCTGTCAATGTGCCATTATAGGTCTGAAATCGAAGATTGCCATTTTCCGTAGCATCACCGCCATTATTTGAACTTATGCTGGCACCAACATATTCGGTAGCACTGTCATTGTCATAGTTTTGGAAATTCAAAGTTCCAAATGCACTGTCTCCGCTTCTTGCGCCTCCCAAAGTCAATGTACGTCCTAAGCTACCAGTAGAACTACCTCTATCAAACAATCCGTTCCCTCCGCTGACATGTAGGTATTCTGTAGGTGAAGTGACTCCAACTCCCAAACGACCAACTTCATCGATGGTCATTCTGATGGGAAGGTCTTCATCTCCTGCCGATCCACTGGACTTTGTAGCAAAGTGCAATTTACCTCTTGAATTGCTGTTTGTTCTTTCATGAACGATTGCTGCTCCCATTCCTGTAACAGTAGATGTACTTTGGAAACCGATTCCAACGCCTGTGTTGTTTTCATTCAGGTTTCTTGTAAATACAGCAAATAACTCACTTACATCTATGGTTTTGGAATCCAACATACAGTTAACAGTGTCTTTTACGGTCAATTGCCATCTATTTTGAGACGATGCTATATTTCCTATTCCAATGTTTCCTTCATTTCCATTGGTGTAATTGGTTCCGCTCGTCACTACCCAATCTCCATCATCTGTAATGTTAGACAAGTCTACTGTACTCCCATCGGAAATGGTCAAATTGGTTCCAGAAAGTGAAATGTCCTGAATTTCATTTGTAGGATCGGCATCGGCATCATCGACCATTTCTGCACTCTTGGCATACAATGCATAGGGTGCACTCTTCAATTCACTTGTTCCAACTACGGAATATGAGGTTCCTCCAGTCGCATCGACTGCCGTTTCAATGAAGTAAGGACCGGCAGCCCAATCTATCGCAGAAAAGTCATCAGTAGTGGTTCCTGTTCCTATTTCAAGGTTTACCAAACCAAAATCGTTGGTCGTAGAGGAAAATGTTTCTGAGTAAACCGCTGTTCCTCCTCCACTTCCCTGGCGTATAGTCATTTGCATGCCTACGGTTTGATTTCCCAACATTGCATTTCCAGCATCTCTTATTACTGCTTGATAATTGAAGCTTTCTGGTGCTTGCCCAAAAGAACTTAGTGTTATGGCAACTATGCCAATGAGTGATAGTGTTAGTTTTTTCATTTGTACTGCAGGGTTAATTTGTTATGTTAAAAAAATACGAAACCAAAATAAATTGTAAAATCTTAATTATCAACAGTTTACAACTACTCGTATTAAGCTAAAATTTAACAACTATTTGGTTTCGTACCGATATTTTGAAGCGGTAAAAATAGAAAAAATATTCTAAATATGTATTATTATGAGAATATTGAAATGAAGATGATGGCATCTCCCATTAATGTTCATAGAACAACATTCCACCATAAAATCTCAACAAACCAATTGCATATTCAAAACATTTCATTAAATTTTACCATATGATTTTTTCATAGAGTTCAACATTAGAAGAAATGCTTAAAAAAACATTGAGAAAAATAGTGAAATGGAGTTTGTACTTCTTGTCAATCCCCTTTGTTTATCTGGTAATATCTTTAATTCTCACTACAATTACCATAGAGAAGGAAGATAACAAGTTCACTTGTAGCAAAACTATCTTCCTAAGTACCAATGGCGTGCATTTGGATGTAATTTTGCAAAAAAATGACATTGATCGCAATACGTTGAAAGACATCATTAACCTTGAAACCGAGAATTTCATTTCATTCGGATGGGAGATGAAAACTTTTACATCAATACTCCTACTTGGGGAGATTTGACATTTGGCAACGCCATTCAAGTCTTGTTTTTTAAAAGTACGACATTGATGCACGTAACACGTTACGAACAAAGACAAAACAACTGGATTGAAATTAAAGTAAGCAACGAGGAATTAAAAAAACTCAACGATTACATTCTAGGCTCTTTTAACCAAGACCAAAACGGCAACAAGATGATACTTGAAAGCAAAGGCTACTCGAAAACGGATGACTTCTACAAGGCCAAGGGGAGCTACTCTTGTTTTAATACTTGCAATAGTTGGATAAACTTTGGATTCAAGGAAAGCGGATTGAAATCTTGTTATTGGACACCATTTGACTTCGGATTGATGAAAAAGTACAAATGAAAACATTCCATTAAGAGTGATTGAAAACTCCTTAATACCAACACAAAACCTAACTAACAACATATTAACCAAGTTTAACCATGTCGAATTTTATAAAACTAGGGATCACATTGTTTTTAGTCTCCATTTTTAGAAGGTAATTTGTTTCATTCATTAATTTTAAAACATTTACATTATGAAAAATTTAAAAATTCTTACAGATGAAGAAGCTCTTGCCGTTTGAGGTGAAGACATTAGAGTATGCTATTCGGATGGATCGATTACGGTCTATCAACGAATGGGGATGGTTTACATACTTTCCAGAATAACGAACTCATGAAATAATGCATTTAAAAAGGCGCAAACAAGATATTCAGTTTGCGCCTTTTTTATCTTTTTAGAGAACAAGCTTAAATTAAAGCGCTCCCCACTCTTTCAAAGAGTCTTTGTTCATCTTTATGTAATTGTCGTTTCCAGCCTTTTCAGCACCAGCCAAAGACGCTTTCGCAGCAGCAATGGCAGATTTCTTTTTACCAGCTTTTGCATGGATAAGGGATTGTTGACGCAAATACCAAAAACGAGGCTCGTCTTTTGTCATCTCTATGGCTTTGTCTATCCAAGTCACGGCTTTGTTTATGTCTTTTCCTTCTTGCAGGTAGTATCTTGCAGCAGCAAAATAATCACCGGGTCCAGGGCCAGCCATTGTCTTTTCTATGGTCTTGGCCACAGAAGCATCAGTAGGCACTTCGAACTTGATGCCAACATAGGCACTCTCCCATAATATCCCCAAGACTGCGGAATTGCTTGTAAGGTCGTCAAACAACATTGTAAACGTTTCGATTTTCACAGGCATCTTGTATACTTTTGCAGAAACAGTAGCTGCCACTTTGCTATCATCCCATTTTTGTGGCGTCCCCCAATTGGTTGCATCCGAATAGAAGATCACCTCCCAAGAATCCTTGTTTGGTTTTGTAAAGATGGCATATTCCCCAGCTTTCAATGTCTTTCCTTCAATCACGACATCGTCGCTAAATGAAACCTTCGTATTCGCATTTGCTCCAGTTCTCCATAATTTGCCATAAGGAACCAAATCTCCGAAGATGGTACGCCCTTTCACCCCTGGACGAGAATACTCCAAGGTAACGTCTGTCAATCCAACCTTTTGCTCCATTTTGGCCAATGGACTCGGTTGTGGTGTCTCAACTTGTGCATTAGCTGTAAACGATACAGCAAATACCAAAGCCATCAAAAGTAATTTTTTCATAATGTGTGTAATTAGTGTTATTGTGTTAATGAATGTAAATTTACATATAAGTAAATCCTTGAATTGTTAACAAAACCTTAAATTAAGAGATTGTATATTTGCCTAAACGTTAAAAGAGATGAAAAAACTTATTGCCGAATCGTTAGGCACTTTTGCAATGATTTTTTGTGGTACTGGAGCAATGACCATAAATGAAGTTACCAATGGAAGCATATCCCATGTCGGTGTTGCCATAACTTGGGGACTCATAGTAATGGCCATGATCTATGCCTTTGGAGAAATATCCGGTGCGCATTTCAATCCGGCCGTGACGATAGGTTTTGCCTTCGCAAAGAAATTTGCATGGGCAAATGTCCCAAAATACATTCTAGCTCAATTGATTGGTGCACTATTGGCAAGTGCATTGCTTTGGTTTCTCTTTCCTGAAAGTCAGTTTTTGGGAGAGACTACCCCGGCAGATGGTTTTCCTGCATACAAGGCTGCCATATTGGAGTTCCTACTTACCTTCTTCTTGATGGTGGTAATCATCAATGTTTCCACTGGAAGCAAGGAAATTGGAACTATGGCCGCCATAGCTGTTGGCGCGGTAATCTTACTGGAGGCAATGTTTGCCGGTCCAATGACAAAAGCTTCCATGAATCCCGTTCGTTCCATAGCTCCTGCCCTATTTACAGGTAACCTTCAATATTTATGGCTCTACATCACAGCTCCCATTTTGGGTGCCTTGGCAGGAGTTTCATCATGTAAACTGGTTAAGGGCGACAATTGCTGCAACGATGCGGATGTGGATTGTTGAGATTTGATTGAAGAGCATTGGAAGTAACCCAAATATTTATTGTATCTATACAGTTATAATTTAATATGATGGCAAAAAAGACGGATTATCGTCTTTATTGAGGATATTTGCCTTGGTTTAGTAGGTTAAATACTTAATTGGTCGTTAAAAACGTTTAAAAACGTATTATTTAAAAATATTTTTCAGATTAATTCCAGATAATAAGTCAAAAATTACTTTATTTGGCAAATAAGTATTATATAACCAAGCGCTTTTAGAAGAGGATGTAGCGTTTTTACCCAAAATGGTGCCAATTCCTTTTGCTCACAAAACAGGTAAACATTTGTATGTCATGTTTTTCTTCTGGCAAGGTTATTGGACTTTCAAAATTAAGTAAGGCACATATGTAAACATATGTACCTAGTTTGATAAAATCAAATAACAAACGAATTAAGATGGAGAGTTTATTTATATTCTCTAAATATGTAACGTATTTAATTTGCAAGTTATGATAACTGAATTTGAGAATAAATTAAAAGACAAAAAATGGATATGTTAAAAAAAGCATTAGAATTTGAACAAGCTGGCACTTCCTTTAAGACTACAAACGAACGTATTGTAGCATCTAGACAGGCAAAAGAGCTTATTCTTGGCTTAAATGAAATTTATAAAGAAAACAAAGACCCAGAATTGATGGAAGTAATGAAGCGTCTTACCTTGATAAAGCAAAAAATTGAAAAGCGTCTTAAAGGTCGTCCTACGGAATAGAGAACAATGCGGTTGATCCTAGTCATACTTTGTCAATTTCAATGAAATTTTCAATGATTTAAAACATTGCTACGATATAGTTAACCGAAAAACAATGAAAAGTTGCCAATATGGCAGCTTTTTTTGTTTCATCAAACAGTTTTTTTCATCTTAAAAAACTATTTTTAATAACAAAGGCATTCTGTCCTTTCTTAAAACAATCGCAAAACAACATGTCTCATCTTTTTAATGTAAAAATAAATGACCTTGCAGGAAATCCCATGGATTTGTCCTTATGCAAGGGAAAGCACGTCTTGTTCGTAAATGTGGCATCAGAATGTGGTTTCACACCTCAATATAAGAACCTTCAACAATTGAGCTCCACTTACAAGGAACAATTGATCGTCATTGGAGTGCCTTGCAACCAATTTGGAAAGCAAGAACCAGGCACAGCTTCGGAAATAAGCAACTTTTGTGAAATAAACTATGGAGTTACGTTCTTGATTACCGAAAAGATAGATATCAAGGGAGCTAACCAACACCCGCTATACGAATGGTTAACTAAAAAAGAGTTAAACGGAGTTTCCAACTCATCGGTAAAATGGAACTTTCAAAAGTATTTGATCAATCCCGAAGGACAATTGATCGATTATTACTATTCAATCACCAAGCCATCGAGCAAAAAGATAACGAAACACCTAAAACAAAAGCAGTAGTACCTTGAAAAGAACAAAATACATCATCTTTTTCTTAATCATCAATTTCAGTGGACTCGTACTCGGCACCTTGTTGATGAAAAATGGTCCTTTAACCGATTGGTACATTGATTTGAACAAGGCACCATGGACACCTCCAAGCAGGTTCTTTGGAGTAGCGTGGACTATGATAATGATATGCTTTTCCATATACCTAGGTCACCTATTTATGGAAATGAATACAAAGAAGATGCAATTTCAGTTTTTCATTCAGTTCGTACTCAATGTGATATGGAACTATGTTTTTTTCAATCAGCATCTCATAGGTCTGGGGTTGATAAATCTAATATTCTTGACATTGCTCATCTTTTACTATTTCTTTGAATACAAGAACGTGCTAAAAACGACAAGCTACTTGCTGCTGCCGTATATGCTATGGCTAATAATAGCCATAACGTTGAATGCATACATACTACTTAACAATTAATCCTTGGTTCCCATGAAAATATACAGGCTACACAAAAGGCAGAACTTGCCCATAACCAAAGAACAGGCCTGGTCATTCCTATCGGATCCTAAGAACTTGAAAAGGATAACCCCAGACCATATGGGATTCAACATCCTATCTGGAGCAGATAGACCGATGTTTGCAGGACAGATCATCCAATATATGGTGACCCCCATTCTTGGGATAAAGACAAAATGGGTAACCGAGATAACCTACTTGGTAGATAACGAGTACTTTGTGGACGAGCAGCGTTTTGGCCCTTACTCCCTATGGCATCACAAGCACTTCATAAAGGAAATAGATGGTGGTGTAGAAATGGAAGACATAATAGACTACAAGTTGCCAATGGGCATTCTCGGTCAATTGGCGCATCCATTGTTGGTCAAGCCTAAATTGAAGGAAATCTTCGAATATCGTTCTAAGGCGTTGGAAGAACTGTTTGGCAAGTACAAAAAAACAAATGATAACAGATGAAGCAAACCATAAACATATTCTGGTTTCGTCGTGATTTGAGATTGGACGACAATGTGGGGTTTTACAAAGCCCTCATATCTAAAAAGAACGTATTGCCAATCTTCATCTTCGACAAGGAAATTTTGGATGCATTGCCAAAAGACGATGCCCGCGTGACTTTCATTCACGAAACATTGGAAGCTCTGAACGCGAAACTCAGAGACGGGCACGGCTCCGGTATTGCAATGTATCACGGCAAACCTGAGGATATATACAAACATTTGATGTCCGAATATGACGTGCATACCGTCTATACGAATGCGGATTATGAACCCTATGCCATTTCCAGGGACAATACCATCAAAGCATTGTTGAACTCCAATGGCATTGGCTTTGAAAGCCTTAAGGATCAAGTCATATTCGAAAGGGACGAGATCGTAAAAAAAGATGGTTCTCCATACAAGGTCTACACGCCATACTCTAAAAAATGGATTGAAACCTACCACTCTGTAAAAGTAGTCTCATACCCTTCGGAAAATCTATTGGATGCAACCTTGAAGAGCATCGATTTACCAAACCTTGATTTGGAAACCATCGGGTTTGACAAAGCAACCATTGAAATTGAAGAGTATGACTCTAGTAAATCTTTGATAGACAGCTATGAAGCCACTCGTAACTTTCCAGCCAAGGATGGTACCTCCAAATTAGGACCACATCTTCGCTTTGGTACGGTAAGTATAAGAAAAATGGTAGCCAAAGCAGCCAAACAGAGCAACATCACCTTTTTGAAGGAGTTGATTTGGCGAGAGTTCTTCATGCAAATTCTTTGGCATTTCCCACATACCGTGACAGATAGTTTCAAACCAAAATATGACCGAATCGCATGGCGTAACGATGAAGCTGAATTTAAAAAATGGTGCAACGGTGAAACGGGTTATCCATTGGTTGATGCAGGAATGCGCCAATTGAATCAAACGGGATTCATGCACAATCGCGTACGCATGCTAGTTGGTAGCTTCCTGTGCAAGCATCTACTTGTAGATTGGCGTTGGGGTGAGGCCTATTTTGCTTTGAAACTGCACGATTATGACATGTCCAGCAATGTAGGCAATTGGCAATGGGTTGCCGGCTGTGGTGTGGATGCTGCTCCTTATTTTAGGATTTTCAACCCGACCACGCAAATTGAAAAATTCGACAAGCAATTGACTTATATAAAGAAATGGGTTCCAGACTTTCAAGAATTGACCTACCCAACTCCCATAGTAGATCACAAAGCTGCACGTGAACGTTGTTTGAGAGTTTACAAAGCAGCCGTTAATCTCGAATCTTGATTCGTCGGCACTTTTAAATTTTTGCTTGAAACGTATACAAGTCGTAATAACGCCCCTTGGCTGCGATCAATTCATCGTGATTCCCTCGTTCTACTATTTTACCAGCTTCTATCACCAAAATTTGATCGGCCTTCCTGATGGTGCTCAAGCGGTGAGCTATTACTATGGTCGTCCTGTTCTTTGTCAATTCCGATAGACTCTTTTGTATCAGTGCTTCGCTTTCCGTATCCAAATTGGAAGTGGCTTCATCCAAAATGATGATCTTGGGATCTGCCAAGATGGCTCTTGCAATAGCTATTCGCTGCCTTTGTCCTCCAGACAGCTTTACCCCCCTTTCTCCAATCAATGTCTCCAATCCGTCATCGAAACGATCTGTAAACTCATTGACGTAAGCTGCTCTTACGGCATTTTGCAATTGGGCTTCCGTTGCATTGGGTCTAGGAAACATTATGTTTTCTCGAATTGAACCTTCGAATAGAAACTCGTCTTGCAAAACCACTCCCAAATGCTTTCTGAAGCTGCTTAGCTTTACTTTGGTCATATCTACTCCATCTATGGTCACTTGTCCGGATAGTGGATTTAAAAATGTAGCGGACAAGCCTGCAATTGTGGATTTTCCAGAGCCCGAACTTCCAACCAATGCTATTACAGAACCCGATGGTGCCTCAAAATTGATGTCATGCAATATTTGCTTGCCTTCCTCATATGAAAAACCAACGTCCTTAAAAGCGATGTCACCCTTTACATCGTCCAACTGGATGGTTCTATCTATATCTTCATCTTCCGTGGCCATGTTCATTAATTCCTCGGTACGATCCAATCCGGCCAAAGCTTCGGTCAACTGACTTCCGATATTGCTCATTTGCACTATTGGAGCTATCATGAAGCCCAAGATCAATGAAAATTCCAAAAAGTCCCCGACGGTCATATCCCCTTCAATGATGTAATAGCCACTAAATCCTAGAATTCCCGTGGTGGCTATTCCAACTAGAAAGGTAGAAGAGCTTGACATCAAAGCTGTCGCCGTCAAACTTTTCTTCACATTTTGAAAAAGCTTGTCTACTCCCCTTTCGAAAACCAAATTTTCCTGAGCTTCTGAATTGAAGGCCTTGATTACTCTAACGCCTGCCAAAGTTTCGGTCAAACGCCCTTTTACTTCAGCATTTATCTTTCCTCTATTTCTAAAAATGGGTCTGATGTACTTAAACGCCTTCAAGGCGATCATGGCGAAGATGGAAAGTGGTGCCAATACAAAAAGAGTCATCCAAGGGTTTATATCTATCAATAGAAACAAAGCGATCACTGCGGTAAAGGTCCCGCCAACCAGTTGCACCAACCCCGTTCCTATCAGGTTTCTAACGCCTTCGACATCGCTCATTATACGAGATACCAAGGCGCCAGACTTCGTGTTGTCGAAAAAGCTTATGGGTAGCGACAAGACTTTCTTTTGCACTTGTGCTCTCAACTCGCTAATTAAATATTGTGCCTGCACACTCAAAATGCGGGTCAAGAGAAAGGATGTTGCTGCTTGTATCGTTATAGCAATGATCACGATGGCTATGAGGTGGTACAGTTTGTCATAATCCTTGCTTGGTATGACATCGTCAATGAATATCTTGGTTTGCAGTGGAACTACAAAACCAGAGAGGCTCTTTATCACTATTAAGATCAAACCGATGAAAACATAATTTCGCCTTGGCCAAATAATGGATTTGAAGGCTAATCCCAATGTTACTTTTCGTTTCTTTCCATTTTTGGTTGAAGGAGTATTCTGTAAGTACTGCATTTATTGTTATTTGTTCTGCAAAAATAGATAAGTTATTGCGTACAATAGTTTGCGTTAACATATTATTCCAACAATCTTCTATGGTAGTTTATTTGCCCAAGATGATAGGACAAGTGCATCGTCAAATGGATCAAGAAGTATTCGGTAGTCATTTTGTCTTCAGACGCACGGCGTACAAATTCCTTTTGCAAATCAGCTTCTGTCAAAGTTTTCAGTGTCTCTTCTACAATGATGATGGTTTCATCCACTTGTTCCAACAACTCCGAACGAGGAACATCCTTGAGTGAAAATTCCAAATCCCTATGTCTCACATACCCTGTGTTTCCCAAAGATGCACCTATGAACGTTTTTAGGTTTCCGACAAGGTGCAGACACAGGTTCCCTGCAGAATTCTTGACATCTTTGTGCAATAGCCAGAGATTGGATTCTTTTTCATACGATTCCACTTCTCTTTTAAGGGCGTTCAAATCTCTTTTGAACAGTTTGATCAAACTATCTGTCAGCATATTGTAAATTGGTTATGGATTGTTCTTTCATATATCTAATATAATACTTGCAAACAGTAAAATTAGAATTTATTTAATGTAATTTTGATCGATGCAAAACCAACAATCCTTTAAATTTGAATTTGTTGCCTTAATGGCTGCCTTGATGTCCTTGGTGGCATTGTCCATTGATGCCTTGTTGCCTGCCCTGCCAGACATTGGTGAGTCTTTGAATGTAATGGATCCAATACAAAACCAAAAATTGGTGGTAATGATTTTTCTTGGGCTTGGTTTTGGCCAATTGATCTTCGGCCCTCTGTCCGACAGCTTTGGAAGGAAATCGATGGTCTACATAGGTTTTCTGGTATTCATAGTAGCAAGCATTGTCTGTGTGACCACTAAAAGTTTTGAAATGATGATTGCTGGTAGAATCCTGCAAGGAATAGGCTTGTCGTCTCCCAGAACAATCGCCATCGCCATGGTTAGGGATTCCTATAGTGGAGACTACATGGCAAAAGTACTCTCCATCATCGTTGCTTTTTTTATATTGATCCCTACGGTTGCTCCTGCTTTTGGGCAGTTCTTTTTGAACATAGCAGATTGGAGAGCTATTTTCAATGCAAATTTGTTGATTGGAGTATTGGTAATCATTTGGTTTTGGAAGCGTCAACCTGAAACCTTGGTCGAATCCAATAGAATTCCTTTCAAATGGCAATTGTTCATCGATGGGACAAAAGAGTTTTTCAAACATAAGGATGCTGTTGCCTTTACCATCGTTTCTGGTTTTATCACCGGTTCCTTCATGGTGTATTTAAGTACTTCCCAACAAATTTTCGAGCAACAGTACGACTTGGGAGAATGGTTCCCTTATCTGTTTGCCAGTACTGCCTTGGCCGTTGGCTCTTCCACCTTTATGAATAGTAGATTGGTGGTAAGGTTTGGGTCTTTCAAAATTGCATATTTGGCAGCAATAGCCTACACCGTCATTTCACTATTGTACGTTATGATGTTCATACAAGGAAATAACCCACATATATCCATCTTGTTGGCTTTTTTCCTTTGTCAATTCTTTGCCGTGGGATTGCTCTTTGGAAACCTTCGTGCTCTTGCAATGCAACCTTTGGGGCACATTGCTGGTATTGGTTCCGCCATCAATGGTTTTATTTCCACAGTCATGGCCGTTCCCATTGCCAATTATATAGGAAGCCACGTTAAGACTTCCGTATTGCCTTTGTTTGTTGGGTTTACATTTTTTGGGTTGTTGTCGTTTTTGGTTTTCGTATTTATGAAACGAAAGATAAAATTGGCAAATGCCTAGCCTATTTGTTGAAACTACCATCATCAACACTCTTGATGAAGTCAATTAAGCCTTGAAAGAACACCTTTTGGTCATCGAATTGCGATAAATGGCTCCCGTTTGGACATAATAGAAAATCGCCATTTTGCACTTCCGTAGAAATCCATTTCATATGCTCTGGATCCATGGTATCATAGGTTGCTCCTATGGTTAATGTCGGTACGACTATCTTTTTCAACTGATCTTTCACATCCCAGTTTTTCAATGTAGCATCTCCCTTTATGCCAAATTCACTAGGCCCTTGCATAGTGACATAAACATCTGGATTAAGGTGTTTAAACGAACGGTTTATGGGTTCTGGCCATTCATCTACAGGCATCCTGATGACATGTTCCGTATAATAATTGTCTACTATGAGTTCCATATAGCGAGGATTGGTATAATCCTCCTTTTCTTCGTAGCTCATTATCTCTTTTAGAACCTCAGGCTTCATTTTTGGAGCCAATACTTCGTCCGAGTATTTTTGGTATTCCGGAATGGATGCAACCATATTGGAAATAATCAAACCTTTCAAGTTTTTCTGGTACTTCAAAGCATATTGCATTCCTAATATCCCTCCCCACGATTGTCCATATAGATAGAAGTTGTCTTCATTCAAGCCCAAAGCTTTTCTTACCTGCTCCACTTCCTCCACAAAACGATCCAAATCCCAAAGCGATAGGTCTTTTGGTTGATCGCTATAATAGGAGCCCAATTGATCGTAGTAATAGTATTCTATGTTCTCTTGTGGAAAGTAACCATCGAAGCATTCGTATATCTCGTGTGTCATGCCTGGGCCTCCATGCAACAACAGGACTTTCATCGTCGGATTGTTCCCGACTCGCTTTGTCCATACGTTAAATGTACCCTTTGGTGTCTTTATTGGAATCATTCTAATACCTCCCAAGAACTGATCATCTTTGTTTGTGTTGTCCAAATAATCAATGGAGTTCGTCTTTTCTACGACTGCTCTCTTTTCTTCCGTTTTACAACTGAAAACCAATAGAATAATTATACTGAGTATTAAGTATTTGCTTTTCATAATCTCAAGGTATTTGATCACTAATTTATGCAAATAAATTGAATTGCCTCTTGAATTCTTGCCTATCATCGCTTACAACTATGTTGTTTCATGACTATTCGTTCTTCAAATTGTTAAGTTTTATGATGAATGACGACCAATGGAATAGAACCTAACATTAACATTTTGAAAAAACTAGACGTATCAATACTATTCTTCATCCTCTTCAATTTTTCATTCTCTCAAAATATGAATAATGACAAGTTGCAGGAATTGTTTATTGAAGCAAGCGATTCCATTCAAGGAACCAAAGGGCGTTGGCAATTCAACATCAAGGAAGTGACCTTTATATGTCTAACGGATGAAACTCACAATAGGATGCGTATCATTTCACCGATAATTGAGTCCTTCAAGCTCACGGAGGAACTTAAGACAAATGCGCTATTGGCTAATTTTCATACGGCTTTGGATGTTAAATATGCCATTTCCGACGATGTCTTATGGTCGGTTTTCATTCATCCCCTAAAAGAACTTACCGAGGCTCAAATAAATGATGCCTTGCAACAAGTCTATTTTGCCAATGTAACGTTCGGGACAACTTATTCCAGTACTTCCTTGGTTTTTCCTGGCAAGACGAATAATGAGCCTTCTAAAGAAAAGAAAGAAGAGTTTACCAAGCAAAAGATTTAATTCAAAGTCATATAATCTCCCTAATTTTTATATGATAAAAAAAGCTACTTCAATATAAAACTGAAGTAGCTTTTAAATTTTGTAGTAGGGAATGTTTCTTTTTAGGGACTTTAAGAGTTTACTTTATGTTTCATTCAATAGCACTACACAAATATTTTTCAATATTTAAGACAAATGTAATATAATTTTTGTAAATCCAAAAAAGAAATCTTTAAAATTTTAAACAATTCTCTATTTTGACTACCCAATTTAGAGAATACGGCAATTATAGACAGTAAAAACACCTGATAATTAATTATTTAAGAATAACGAGGCACTTTACCGACTACTCCTTTGAAGAAGTCGTGCATGAATTTAAAATCTGCCTCCATATTGTCTGTTGGGTAAAATGGCTCAGATATCTTGTTTTGTTTCCTTCCAAAGTCCAAGGTAAACATGATTATGGGTACATTGGCTTCCTTTGCTATGTAGTAGAATCCCGTTTTCCATTTTTCCACTTTTTTACGGGTTCCTTCTGGAGCCAATGCCAACCTGAACTCTTCTCTATCATTAAATAGCTTGGCTATGGCTTGCACTTTGTTTTGCCCTGATGTCCTATCGAGTGCAGCACCTCCCAATGCTCTAAAAAAATAACCGAATGGGAATATGAACAGTTCTTTCTTACCGACAAAGTTTGCTTTGATACCAACTATTTTTCTTAAAAAGATTCCGACGAAGAAATCATGCCAACTTGTATGTGGTACGGCTATTAAAACTGCCTTTTTAATCGTATCCATGGACATTGTCGTATTACCAACGACTTTCCAGCCCATAAGCTTAAAATAAATGAGTTTAACTAGCCAACGCATATTACATTTTTTGATAAAGCGCTCTCAAGGTTTCTCTTGTTATCGTTTTTTTCCATTGCTTGCCAATGGCATTTTCCCATAGAGGTTCCAAACTCAGCGCAACATCTATCATAATGTTGAATTCTTTGTCCGATAGATCTGCACAGATGCCTTGAGGCAATTCGATCTTGTGCTTTGCTTTCATTTCCTTGAACAAGGCTACTCCGTCAGGGTAGTAATCCTCCAAATGATCAAAGACGATGCAATTTCCTATGCCGTGCTTCGTACCCAGCAAATATGATAGTCCATAACTCATGGCATGTGCCACACCAACCTGGGAGTAAGCTATGCTCATTCCTCCATGCCAGCTGGCCATCATTAACTTGTCTTGGGATTCTTCTGCAGACAAGCCATCTTCCACGAAAATTTCCTTGCACAATGAAAATGCCTTTTCCCCATAGGATTTGCTAAATGCATTCAAGTAAGTTCCATTTAAGGATTCTATGCAATGCACATAACAATCCATACCTGTATAGAACCATTGTTCCTTCGGGACGTCCTTTGTCAATTCCGGATCCAATATCACTTGGTCGAACGGTGTGTAATCACTGTTTATACCTAGCTTTCGATCTGGACCTGTGAGTATCGTCGTTCTTGAGACTTCTGCTCCTGTTCCAGATATAGTTGGTATGCCCACGTGATAGATGGCAGGGTTCTTTACAAGATCCCACCCTTGGTAATCCTTGGACTGGCCTTTGTTTGTAAGCATTATCGATACGGCCTTTGCAACATCCAGTATGCAACCTCCTCCAATGCCTATTATTCCAGAGGGCCTTTCCTTGTGATTTAAAATGATATCTTCTACCAATTCATCGATTTGTGATGTCTTTGGCTCTTCATTTGCAGAAACATAGTATAATTTATCGTCATAAGACAAAGGGATTCTTGACGTGAGCCAAGCGTTTCCTTTAAATACTTCATCCACAAAAAATATAAATGGCGCTTTTGTATTCAATCGTTTGGGAGATAATATGTCGCCTAACTGATTAAAACTACCTCGTCCAAAGACTACTCTGGACACCATTGGAAAATTTTTATAACTCATCTAACTATTTATAATGTAAAAATATAGTTTTTTTTCTAATCTAAAAGCGGTAACAACTCTAATAGACTACCTATTGTTTTATAACTCTCATTTTCTTTTTCACTAACCTTGATCTCTTCATGGGCCCATGTCGTGTGAAAAGGGATGTGTATAGCATTTGCCTCAATGTTTATTAATGGCAAAATATCTGATTTCAATGAATTCCCAATCATCAAAAATTCGGAAGGATCTATGTCCAAATGATTCAACAATTTTGAATAATTGGCTTCCTTTTTGTCACTTAACACCTCTATGTGGTGAAAGTAACTTAATAGTCCTGACTTTTCAAGTTTGCGTTCTTGATCCAACAAATCTCCTTTAGTAGCTACTATCAATCTGTATTTTTGGGACAATACCTCCAACACCTCTTCTACTCCTTCCAACAATTCCACTGGTTTGTTTATCATTTCCTTCCCTATGACTATGATCTTTTCTATAGCAGCATTGGAAACATTGTAGTTAGATAGCTCCAAAGCCATTTCTACCATGGACAATATGAAACCTTTTACGCCATAGCCATAGGTTGGCAAGTTTTTAATTTCCATTTTAAAGAGTTCTTGGTCTATTTTGTTGGGCGTTTCATATTGACTCAACAACATGGCAAACTCCTTTTCGGCATCGCGAAAATAGGTTTCGTTTACCCAAAGCGTGTCGTCTGCATCAAAGCCAATGACCTTTATGTTTTTATACTCCTTTCTCAATTATTTACTGTTTCTGTGTTACTTCCAAAGTCTTTTTGCTCTTTCTAAATCCTCTGGCGTGTCTATCTCAACACCTTGTACGCTAGTTTCAACCATTTTGATGCGCTTGCCATATTCCAGATATCTGATGCATTCGATTTTTTCAGAAGCTTCCAAACTTAGCATCGGTAAATTATAAAAGTCCATTAGAGCCAACTTTCTAAAAGCATAGACCCCTTTGTGCTTATAATATTTGACACTTACCGCCTTGTCCCTAGGAAATGGTATTGGACTGCGCGAAAAATACAATGCAAAATCATCCTTGTCCACAATAACCTTAACGGTATTGGGGTTTTCTATTTCTTCCCTGTCTGTAATGTGTACCATCAAAGATGCCAAATCCACTTCCTTTTTCAAATCTTGTTTAAAGACATCTATTAATTTTTTTAGAGAATCTACCTCGGTGAACGGTTCATCTCCTTGTACATTTACGACAATATCAATGTCCATGGATTCGACAGCCTCTGCAATACGATCACTCCCACATTCGTGGTCTTTCTCGCTCATGACCGCATGCCCTCCAATATTGGAGATTTCTTTGAAAATGATGTCGCTATCCGTTACAACTATGACATCGTCGAACAAACGCGTTGCCACCGTGGCTTCATAAGTTCGTGTTATAACTGGTTTTCCTCCCAAATCTTGCATGAGCTTACCTGGAAAACGTGATGCACTGTACCGTGCAGGAATCATTGCGATTATTTTCATTTATGACAAAGGCATTTATTTTTCAAAAATATAGTTTTTAAAAGAGAATTCAAGCGCTACTGGATTTAAACTTTCGATAAATTCTAAAAATCACATATAATATGAGGATTGCCAAAACAATGGCAACATATGGCAAAAACACGGAAATCATGGACATGGCAATCGATGTGATGGTTTCCACTGTCGATACTACTGGGTTTGCAATCCCTCCTGTAGTCGTGGTAGATGCCAAACGGGTAATTCCAGAGGAACTAGCCACTGCAGCTGCTGTACCTCCTCCTGCTATTATGGCCAAAGCCCAAGTGACAACGGGGCTCAAATCGGCTACGGTGGACACCATTACTGCCGTGCCTGCAATTCCCGCCAAGGGAATGGCAATGGAATCCAGTACATTGTCTACGTAAGGAATGTAATATGCAAAGATTTCAACGATCGTGGCTACTCCAAGGATCAACAATGCCGTTAGGCTTCCGACCCATTCCCAAGATTCATTGAGCTCCCAAACTCCGGTGTATGATGCAAGACTCAACACAAACAATGGTACAAAAACCCTAAATCCTACTGAAGCTGCCAAACCTATTCCCAAACATATGCTTATTACTGTTTCTGCACCCATTCTTCAATTTTGTATCTCTCCTTCTTGAAAGAAGATGTAATTTGGTTAATGTCATTGTACTCCAAAGTTAACAAAATTTAACTCCACCATTAACATACGTTAGGATATTGCATAATGGTTTTTACGACAAGTCACATATGTTCGCCCTCATTTGTCATTCTTCGATAAAAAAATCATTTTTGAAACCTATGAGATATAACTTTTCCTTGGCTCTGGTAACTGCTGTGTACAACCAACGCAAATAGTCCTTGTCAATTCCATTTGGCAAATAAGGTTGTTCCACAAAAACGGTATGCCATTGTCCCCCTTGTGATTTATGACATGTTATGGCATAGGAAAACTTGACTTGCAAGGCATTGAAATGCTTGTTCCCCTTTATCTTTAGAAATTTCTTGTAGTTGCTGGTCTCATCCTCATAATCCTTTTGCACTTCCTGATAAAGGCGATTGGATTCCTCATAAGGCAACGATGGGGTTTCGGCAGAAATGGTGTCCAATAGCAATACGGTTTCGAAAGGCCTCATTTTTGGATAATCCACCATTCTTACCTTTACTTCTGCAAATCGAAAACCATATAGTTCTTGAATGCTAAAGATTTCTAATACCTCAATGATGTCCCCGTTGGCAATAAATCCAGCTTCAGTAGTTGGTTTTATCCAAAAATAATTGTTTTTGACAACCATTAGGTAATCTCCTGCAGACAGTTCGTTTTCGTTGAATAGAATTCGGCTTCTTATTTGTTGATTGTACAAATTGGCTCTTTTGTTACTCCTTACTATTAGAGCCATTTCCTCATTGCCAAGTGTGGAATAGGCATCATTGATGGCATCGATGATGTCGTGTCCATCAATTAATCGAACAATGTCTTTAAATCCAAGAAGGTTGAATTTAAAACTATCATAGAATCCACTGGATAGCGCTTCTCTCAATTCTGTCGCATTTTCCAAAATACCGGAATCTAGGCCTTGACGCATCACTTCGTCCAATTCCATTCTAGTTACGGACTTGTCATAATTTAAACTCAATGTGTTTTCATCCAGAGCAGGACTCAATTCCAGTTTTACAGGAGGCAATTGGGCTGTATCCCCTATTAACAACAACTTGCACTTGTGTCCGGAATAGACATATTGCATCAAATCGTCCAACAAGGATCCATTTTCAAACAACTTTGAATCTCCTGGTGTATCCGGTATCATTGAAGCCTCATCTACTATGAAAATGGTGTTTTTGTGCTTGTTGGGTTGCAAGACAAACTTTACCCCTCCACCTCTTTCCTTCTTGGGAAAATATATTTTCTTGTGAATCGTAAATGCCTCCTTTCCCGAATAATTGGAAATGACCTTTGCTGCACGACCAGTTGGAGCCATCAAAACGGCGCTCACCTTAGCTTTCCACAAATTGTTCACAAAAGTTCCAATAATGGTTGTTTTTCCAGTACCTGCATATCCTTTCAACAAATACAAGCCATTTTTGTTGTCATCAAAAATAAATTCTGAAAGTTGCAACAACAAAATATCTTGTTTTGCAGTGGGATTAAACGGAAATTGCTGTTTTATAATGGAATAAAATTCAGATTTGGTCTTTAATGACATTCGTTTTAAAACTTTTATTCAAAGATATAATGATTTTTACTCTCATAGGCTTTAGCGAATAAAAAAAAATTGTAGATTTGCGAAGGACCTTTAATTAAATTTAATAAATTACTATGATAACATTTATTCTTATTGCAGTTGCTGTAATATTACTTACTATTGGGTTAGTTTGGCTTATTGACAAGTTCATACCTGCAAAATTCAAACCTTTTTTAACCATAGCACTTTGGGTATTGATTGGGTTTTTAGGATACCAAACATTCATGTCTGTATATAACCCTATTTTATTCAAAAAAGTAAAAGAAAAACGTTATGCTAAAGTCATTGAGAATTTGGTAGACATTCGTGATGCGCAATTGGCTTACAGAGAAGTTAATGGCAAGTACACGAACAACCACGATAGTCTCGTCCGTTTTATTGAAACAGGAAAATTTGCCATTGTCGAGCGTAGAGATACTACGATTTTGAATGAGGAGAAGACAAAATTATATGGGGGCATAGAGCACTTCGATGAAAAAGTAATCCTTGACACGCTATCTTTTGTAGGTGTAAGAGACTCTTTGTTCAAATCTTCAGATCGCTACAAAAAAATGAGATTTGTTCCTTTTGCAAAAGAGAATTTCGAGTTTACGATGAATGCAGGAAAAATTGGAGATGATGATGATGATAAAATTCCAGTTTTTGAAGCTTTTGTTCTTAAAAAAGATGTTTTGCACGATCAAGAGAAGGATTATGTGACTGAAGAGAACCAAGCACTATCAGTAGATGAGATTAATGGTGATGCCATACGAGTTGGATCTTTGGAAGAAGTGAAGACGAATGGTAACTGGCCAAAACTATATGACACTAAAAAATAATTCTATACAAGATTTATCCAACTTGGAATTGTCCATTCAACTTAGTTTGAATGGACTTTCTTTTTGTATTCTAAATTCCGAAACGAATACGATTGACACATTGAAACATTTCGAATTGGAAAAAAGGCAAACCCCTTTCGAGCTTTTGGATACCTTAAAGCATTTTCTCAATACGGAAAGCATAACAGAACCCACTTATGACAAAGTGACTGTTGTACATGTCAATGAGTTGTCCACCCTCGTACCAAAAGCCTTGTTTGATGAAAATACCATTGCCGATTATTTGAAGTTGAATGCTAAAATCTTAAAAACCGATTTTATCACTTTTGATGACATAGCAATTAACGACACGGTAAACATCTATGTTCCCTATGTAAACATAAACAACCACATATACGAAGTCTTTGGTAGTTTTACATACAAGCATTTCTCTACCATATTGATAGAACAGCTCTTGAAGATCGAAAAACATTCCAATGACTCCAAGTTATATGTAAATGTGTTCAAGGCTCATTTTGAAATAATTGCAATTGATAAAGGCAAACTCCTACTCTACAATAGTTTTACTTACAATACGGCAGAAGATTTCATCTATTATGTGTTGTTTACGATAGAACAATTACAGTTCAATCCGGAAACCATACCATTGATACTTCTTGGAGCCATACGAAAGGATGATGCTCTATACGACATCTTGTACAAATACATTAGAGACGTTGGTTTTGGCAATCGTTTTGACTCTTATTCATTTACCGAAAAACCAGAAGGCAATCATTCGGATTTCACCCTAATAAAAAGTTTATAATGCGTATTGTATCAGGAAAGTACAAAGGCAGAAGAATTACTGCTCCAAAAAAACTACCAGTACGTCCCACTACGGACATTGCAAAGGAATCGTTGTTCAATATTTTAAACAACCAGTATTACTTTGATGAAATTTCTGTTTTGGACTTGTTTGCCGGAACTGGCAACATAAGCTACGAATTTGCTTCTCGAGGTACAGAACAAATTACTTGTGTGGATCAAAATTTTGGTTGCATAAAATTCATAAATGAAACAGCAGAGAGCTTCGACATGCCAATTCAAACCATAAAGAGCGATGTATTCAAGTTTTTGGAGAAAACATCTTTAAAGGCTTCCATAATCTTTGCAGATCCACCTTATGATTTCCCCGTGGAACTCTTTGAAAAAATTCCAACACTGGTCTTTAAAAACGATCTATTGGAAGCAGATGGACTTTTGATACTAGAACACTCCAAGCATACTGACTTATCTCATATTCCCCATTATAGCCACTCCAAAAGCTATGGAGGAAATACGTTTAGTTTTTTTGAAATGGAAAGCTAGAACAAGATACTAACACTACATAAAACACAGAGAATAAAGAAAAAGGTCGTCTAGTTATTGACAACTTTTTCTATTTGAATAAAACCATAGATGACTTATCATTATGCTTTTAAACTATTTCCTATAGATATATAATTTGTTACATAAAAAAAGCCGAAGCATATGCTTCGGCTTTTTTTATGTTAATTGTAGTAATACAAATTAGAATTTGTAGGTAATTCCAAAATTGATATCAGACAAATCCAAGTTTATTCCAAAGTTGTTAGCTGCTTCTGCACCATCAACGTCAGCTTTGTTGCTTGTGTAAGACAAAGCTCCTATTGAAGCTCTCAAAGCAAAACAGTCAGATACGAAATAGTTTACACCTGGAGCTACTACAACTGCCAAGTTATTCCATTTTGTGTCATTGTCTTCTCCATCAGGGTTAACTTTAGCGTTAGTGTAAGCAACACCAGCACCTAGTGTGAAAGAAAATTGATCTGCTGGAGTAAAGAAATAAGTTGCTCCCAAAGAACCTCCGAAAGAAGAAGTCTTTGTTTTAGCAGTGTCTTCACCAGAACCAATAGTCAATCCTAATTCAACTGCAATGTTATCGCTAACAAAGTATCCAGCCGTAGGAGAGAAAGTAAGAGCGTTGCTATCTGCATCTCCTTGAGAAAAGCTATTGTAACCAACAGTACCACTTACATAAAGATCTCCTTGCTCAAAACCTCCAGTTGTAACGTTTTCTTCTTGTGCATTAACGTTAGTTAATCCCAATACTGCTATTGCAGCGAATAATAATTTTTTCATAATTGATCAAAGTTTTTAGTTATTTGAGCGGGCAAAAGTACACTGTGTTTTTAGTTCTAACAAGAAAAAAAGAAAAAAATAACGTTAAATTTTGCAATATGTTAAAAATCAACAATTTAATTACTCAAAAACAAACAAAAAACGCAAAGAAATATACTATTCAAACGAATTAGTTCTCTAAAATTAGTATTGAAGGGCTATGAATGAAATCAATTATCCTCACTATATTCTTAGCTTTTATGAACATACGCCTTGTTATCGATCAGATTTTTGAGATTCTACCATCATTTGTGACATCTAATCACACTTATTGTTGATTTATTTGTAATAACAAAGAAAATGGAAAGAATTTCACTATATTAAAAAGAAAAGCCGAGACGGTTGTCTCGGCTTTTTTTTATGTCATGTCGTTTTACTAGAAGGCATACCCCAAAGAGACTCCTAGTCTAGGTATTATTCCATCTATGGAAGTCCCATTGATGTCTCCAGACGTCGATACGGAAAGATACTGTGCTCCAAGATTCAAATCCAAGGCAAAACCAGTGTTTCCTCCCCCAAATACCCATTGATAACCAGCTACTGCTCCACCACCAACGGTATTGACCTTTCCTTTTGAGGATCCCTCTTTTCCTGTAATCGAGTAAAAATTGGCCAAAGGAGCTGCATACCACCCCCTTGGTGCATCGTTCACCGAAGAAAAGTAGAACTTGTACTTAGCCTCTGCACCAACCCCACTGATACTAGCTTCTTCCGAAGAATTATTGAATGTGGCATCTATTCTAGTATAGGCTGCCGAAATTTCAAAAGCTCCTTTTTCAGATATAGCTCTTTCATAAGATAGTTCTGCCGAACCGAAGATCAAACCGAAAGGATTCACTTTGATAACATTTTTTTGTGCATTTGCCATTGTTAGTCCCAAAACTGCAAATGCAGCTACAAATAGTAATTTTTTCATAATTTAAATCGTTTTTAATTAATTGATGATATATAAGGTTTTCTCTTATCAATAGTCTTGCCATGTTTCTACAAATAGATAATTTTATTTAAAAAAGATGAAATTATGCCTCCAAATAGAAATTCAAGGACATATCTCAAGTATGATTTCAAATCTTTCAATTAAGTGATATATTTGTTGTATGAAATGGAGAAACGCCCTTAAAGATTATGAATTTTACCTTAAAATAGAGCGAGGACTATCTCAAAACTCTATAGACAACTATAGTTTTGATGTAAAAAAACTAATATCTTACATAGAAGATCACGACATTGATTCCTCTCCCATATCCATTACCAAAGAAACGATTCAACAATTTGTATATACCATTGCTTCCATTGTAAATGCAAGAACGCAATCCAGAATAATATCCGGTTTGAAAGGGTTCTTCAACTACTTGGTTTTTGAAGATTATCGAGACACAAATCCATTGGACACGATTGAATCTCCAAAAATAGGAAGAAAGCTACCGGACACCTTGAGCGAGAACGAAATCAACGATCTAATCAAAGCCATAGATTTAAGCCACCCACAAGGAGAGCGCAATAGAGCCATATTGGAGCTGTTGTATGGTTGTGGCTTACGTGTTAGCGAGCTAACACACCTTAAAATATCCGACTTGTTCTTTGAAGAAGGTTTTATAAAGGTTACAGGCAAAGGAGACAAGCAACGCTTTGTGCCCATAGTGGAAACCACTCAAAAGTACATTGACATCTATAGAACAGAAGTAAGAAACCATATGATCATAAAGGAAGAGTTCAAAGACACCTTGTTCTTGAACAGAAGAGGCAAACAATTGACTAGGGCAATGATCTTTACAATAATCAAGCAATTGGCAGTAAAAATCAAACTGGACAAGGTTGTTTCACCACATACTTTCAGACATTCATTTGCTACACATTTATTGGAAAATGGCGCGGATTTGAGAGCCATACAGTTAATGCTAGGTCATGAAAGCATCACTACCACAGAAATTTACATGCATGTGGACAAAAGCCATCTAAAAGATGTTATACACAATTTTCACCCCAGAAAATAACCGTTAATCGTATTTTATACACATTTAATCCATTACTATCGCATAACACCAAAAAAAAATGCAAATTATAGTGGTTTAAATAGTTTTACCTATTCCCTCCATAAATGTGCTAATTATACATGGAACAACCTACAGAAAAGAAAAATGAAGTTGACAAAACTTACATTGAGCAGTTTGAAAAGCTGAAATGGAAGTTTGCATTGGAAAACTCGAACATTGGTATTTGGGATTGGGACAATACCAATAATTTAGATCGCGTATTTTTTTCAAAAGAGTCCAAACGCATTCTAGGTTACAAAGAAGGAGAAGGTTTTCATTTTGGCTCCAATTCCCAAGATTGGAATGACAGAGTTCATCCTGATGACAGGGAAAAGTATTTTAAAGACTTCCAAGATCATTTAAATGGCATTCGCCCCATCTACGAAAACGAACACCGCATACTGTGCAACGATGGTACTTACAAATGGATTTCCGACAAAGGAAAAATAATAGAGCGAGACGCCAACGGCAATCCGATACGTGTCATAGGTACACATACAGACATTACATTACATGTTGAAAACGAAGAGAAGCTCAAGAACACCCTTGATCTCATTACAAATCAAAACAAAAAACTGAAGAATTTCGCACATATAGTAACTCATAACTTGAAAGAGCATTCTGGAAATTTTGAAAGCTTGTTGCAATTCTATGATGAATCTGAAAGTGATTCCGACAGAAAGGAGTTGGTAAATTATTTAAAGGTACTTTCTGCATCTCTAAGCAAGACTATTTCCAACTTGAATCAAATTGTTTCAGTTGAGTCCAAAAAGGAAATAAGTGTTGAAAAGATATATATCGTCAAATACATTGAAAATGTGACCAAGATTCTTGATGTTTTCATTAATGATAGCTATACCACCATAGTAAACACCATCAATGAGGACTTATTCATCTATTTTAGTCCTGCATATACGGAAAGCATCATTCAGAACCTTTTGTCCAATGCCATAAAGTACAAGCATCCGGATAGGAGTCCCATAATAAATTTAAGTGCCTCCATTGTAGATGACAACATAATTCTCAAAGTCAAAGACAATGGTTTGGGCATAGACCTCGATAAGTATGGAAACGAAGTCTTTGGCTTGTATAGGACGTTTCACAACAACCACAATTCCGAAGGAGTCGGGTTGTATTTGGTGAAAAGCCAAGTGGAATCCTTTGGAGGTAGAATTGAAATCGAAAGCACCGTGGATGTAGGTACCACTTTCATAATAACCATTCCAAATACAAAAGCTCAACTTGAGTGACTTGTTTTTTGTTGTCAACAAAATAACCGTTCAACCGATTTTTAACACACTTTATCTATCACTTAATGTTTAATTAGTAAAAAAAATGCAAATTATAGTAGATTCTGTAGATTTATATATTCCCTCGACAAATGTGCTGATTATGATGGAACAACCTACTAAAGAAAAGAGAGAAAGCGATAAGGTAGATATTGGAGAAAAAATAGAGCAATTTGAGAAGTTAAAATGGAAATTTGCACTGGAGAACTCTAATATTGGCATCTGGGATTGGAATAATGCCAACAATGCAGGTCGTGTATTTTATTCCAAAGAGTCAAAACGAATTTTGGGGTATAAAGATCCTGATGATGCAAACTTCAACAACGATTCCGAGGATTGGAACTCTAGAGTGCATCCTGAAGACAAAGAAAAATACTACAGAGACAATCACAATCATTTAAACGGCATCACTCCTCTTTATGAAAATGTACATCGCATATTGTGTAATGATGGTAGTTACAAATGGATCTCCGACA
This sequence comes from Bizionia sp., assembly GCA_020631395.1. GTDB lineage: Bacteria > Bacteroidota > Bacteroidia > Flavobacteriales > Flavobacteriaceae > JAHDHI01. The sequence goes on along the minus strand of JAHDHI010000049.1, from coordinate 8,024 downwards.
AAGGAAAAATAATAGAACGAGATTCCAATGGTGTACCGATACGTGTCATAGGGACACATACGGACATAACCTTGCACGTTGAAAACGAAGAAAAAATAAGAAAAACCCTTGATCTGATTACAAGTCAAAATATAAAACTGAAGAATTTTGCCCATATAGTAACACATAACCTCAAAGAACATTCTGGGAATTTTGAAAGTTTGTTGCAATTCTATGATGAATCCGAAAGTGACTGCGACAGAAAGGAATTGGTGAATTATTTAAAGGTACTTTCAGTCTCTCTAAGCAAAACGATTTCCAACTTGAATCAAATTGTCTCGGTTGAATCCAAAAAGGAAATAAGTGTCGAAAAGATATATTTGGTAGACTATATTGAAAACGCTACCAGAATTCTTGATGTCTTCATTAAAGATAGCAATACCACGATAATCAATAACATTGATAAAAACCTATTCATATACTATAATCCAGCATATGCGGAAAGCATCGTTCAAAACCTTTTGTCCAATGCCATAAAGTACAAGCACCCAGATAGGAATCCCATAATAAATTTGAGCACTTCCATAGTCAATGACAACATAATTCTTAAAGTCAAAGACAATGGTTTGGGCATAGACCTCAATAAGTATGGAAACGAGGTCTTCGGGTTGTATAGGACGTTTCACAACAACCATAATTCTGAAGGTGTCGGATTGTATTTGGTAAAAAGCCAAGTAGAATCCTTTGGAGGTAAAATTAAAGTAGAAAGCACGGTAAACGTAGGTACTACTTTCATAATAACCATTCCAAACAAAAAAGTCCAACTTGATTAAGTTGAACTTTTTTACTTTATGTCATATATTGCTATTTGGCAATGTTCACAGCTCTAGTTTCTCTTATCACCGTCACTTTTACTTGTCCAGGATAGGTCATGTCCGTTTGGATTTTTTGAGATATGTTAAATGATAGGTCTGCAGCCTTTTCATCATTCACCTTCTCACTTTCCACTATTACCCTCAGTTCTCTACCAGCTTGAATAGCATAGGCCTTCTTTACGCCATCGAACCCGAAAGCCACGTCTTCCAAATCCTTTAAACGTTGGATGTAGGAATCCAATACTTGTCGTCTTGCTCCTGGCCTTGCTCCAGAAATCGCATCACAAACTTGTATGATCGGCGATAAAAGAGATGTCATTTCTATTTCGTCGTGGTGCGCTCCAATGGCATTGCATACATCTGGCTTTTCTCCATATTTCTCTGCCCATTGCATCCCTAAGATTGCGTGCGGTGTTTCCATATCTGCTTCTGCATCTGGCACTTTACCGATATCATGCAATAATCCTGCTCGTTTTGCCAACTTTGGGTTCAACCCCAACTCAGCAGCCATTACACCACAAAGCTTGGCTACTTCACGAGAGTGTTGCAATAAGTTCTGTCCGTAAGACGAACGATATTTCATACGCCCTACCATTTTTATCAATTCTGGGTTCAATCCATGAATTCCCAAATCAATGACAGTACGTTTACCAACTTCTATTATTTCTTGTTCTATTTGCTTTTGCGTCTTTTTAACGATCTCTTCGATTCTCGCAGGGTGAATTCTTCCATCGGTAACAAGTTTATGCAACGATAAACGTGCTATTTCACGCCTTACGGAATCAAAACAAGACAAGATGATCGCTTCTGGCGTATCATCTACTATGATTTCTACTCCAGTCGCCGCTTCAATGGCTCTAATGTTTCTACCTTCTCGTCCAATTATTCTTCCCTTGACATCGTCAGATTCGATATTGAATACGGATACACAATTGTCCACCGCCTCTTCCGTACCAATACGTTGAATGGTGTTTATTATGATCTTTTTTGCTTCTTGCTGTGCCGTAAGCTTGGCTTCTTCGATTTTATCCTGAACATAACCCATTGCATCGCTCTTGGCCTCTCCTTTCAAAGACTCCACCAATTGTTCCTTGGCCTCTTCTGCAGACAGGCTGGAAATGACTTCCAATTGTTCTACCTGACTTTTGTGAAGTCTATCCAATTCCTTTTGCTTTTTCTCCAAAACATCAATTTTATGGTTATAGTCATTGAGTTTGGACTCAGCAGCAGCAGCAGCTTTTTTAGATCTTGAAAGTTCGTTTGAAATTTGAGATTCTTTGTCTCGTGTACGCTTTTCCGCGTCGGCCATTTTTTTATCTCTTGATAGAATGACCTTTTCATGCTCCGATTTTAATTCAATAAATTTTTCCTTGGCTTGAAGAATTTTATCTTTCTTGATACTTTCTCCTTGGCTTTTGGCCTCTCTTAAAATTGCCGATGCCGATTTTTTAGCACTTTTTATAAGTTTGGAAGCGTTGTTTCTCTCCAATAGCTTTGCAACAATAAAACCTATTATTGCTCCTATTGCAATACCTCCTACAATCAATACAATTGTGTTATCCATTTTTAGTTAATTTAGAATATAAAAAAAGCCTACACTAATTTGAGTTTTGTATAAACCCCTTAAAAACAAGTTTAGGGCTAACAAGCTGATCAAGTATCTGTTCTGAGACAGCACGCTTTTACAACTTAAACTCACCCTTTTTAAAGAATTAACGTTGAGTTTATCAAAAAAATAATTAATGTAGGCAGTAACCTTATTTATTTATAAGAACGTTTTCAAGAACTTAGATGCAAATCCAACACGTCATTCAAAGCTTTCAACTTTTCTTCGACATGTTCGTTTACCTGTTCTTTGTCCAAAGCCTTCTGTTCTACTTGAGATGCAAACTGCAAGGCACACATAGCCAACACATCTTGTTTGTCTCTGACGGAATAACTTTGCTCAAATTGTATTATCATAGCATCAATTTTCTTAGCTGCTATACGCAATCCTTCTTCCTGACTTGGTTGTATGGTTAAAGGATATACTCTATTAGCTATCGAAAGCTTTATTTTAAGCATTTCAGCCATGTTTTTATACTATGCTTGCATTATTCGGATAATTGTCCAATACAATGGTCAATGTCTCTTATCAATGCATTTATTTTGAGTTTGGTTTCTCTTTTATCATTGTCACTGCCCAGTATCGTATTCGCCATTTTGAGTGTTTCATATTTTTCTTGCCAAACATTCAATTCCGATTCTTGGCTATGAATTGTCTTTTGAGATTGTTCCAACTCTTTCGATAATTTCAAATTGGTTTCCTTTAAAACGTCTAGTTTATGTAAAACCTCATTAATTTTATTTTCTAGAGCATCTACAATATCTTCAATATTACTCATTTACTAATATCAATACTTACCCTACAAAGTTAACAGAAATCACTATATTTTACAATTGTTTTTGCATAAATTTTTAAATTTCGCATTAATGCTCATAATCAATACTCTGGCTTGGTATTTGATTTATCTTTGCCAATTGTCATCAAATTTATAATTTAGCACCAACAAGATTTTTTATGCGACAACTCTTATTGCTTTTACTTTTAACTAGTCCCCTTTTTGGACAAACTCAGTATCCCCAAGATTATTTTAGATCTCCTTTAGACATCACCATCGTACTGGCTGGTACATTTGCCGAGCTACGCTCCAATCACTTTCATTCAGGATTGGACATCAAGACGAAACAAGTCCAAGGACTAAAAATATATGGTATAGCAGACGGGTATGTAAGTAGAATCAAAGTAGCGCATTTTGGCTATGGCAAGGCTTTGTATGTGACACATCCAAATGGTTACACGAGCGTATATGCGCATTTGCAGAAATTCTCTCCAGAGATTGAAGCTTACATAAAGAAGAAACAATATGAAAAGGAATCCTTTGAGATTGAGTTGTTCCCAAATGTCGATGAGTTGCCCATTAAAAAGAACGACATCATCGCCTACTCGGGCAACACTGGAAGTTCAAGTGGACCACATTTGCATTTCGAGATTCGTGACAATGCAGAGAGACCCATAAACCCCATGTTATTCGGAATTGACGTAAAGGACACCAAAAAACCGATTGTCACCAATGTATATGCCTACCCCATTGGTAAGAACTCCCATGTCAATGGATCTAGAAAAAAGCAGAAATTGCGATTGATTCCTCAAAGAAATGGAGATTACAAAATAGAGAAAATAACAGCTTTTGGCACCATAGGGTTTGGAATAGGTACCATAGACAGGCAAGATTTGGCGGCCAACAAAAATGGCGTCTACAACATAAAGACCTATTACAATGGCATTCAAAACTTCGAGATAGACTTTAGACGTTTTTCGTTTGCTGAAACGAAACACCTGAATCGTTTGATCGATTACGAACATTTTAAAACAAAAAAACAAAGGCTTCAAAAACTCTATATAGAAAAAAACAACCCATTGAGTCTATACGACAACATCATAGACAACGGATACATCTCCGTAACAGACAGTACGGCTTCCGTCTACAAAGTGGAAATTAGCGACTACAAGGACAATGTTACATTTTTGGACATAACCATACAGGGAGAAAACAAGTTGCCTACAGATGTGAAAGAAAAAAAGGTTACTCAAGATTACATCGTTTCGGATCAAGCCACGAATTTGAATGGAGGCAACATTTCAGTCTATTTCCCAAAGAACACCTTCTATGACGACTTCCACATCGACTTCAATGTAACCAACGATACATTGACATTGCATAAGCCGATCATACCCTTAAAAAAGTACTTTACCATTTCTTATGACATAAGTAAATATAATAAAGAAGACATCAATCAGTTATATATTGCAGAGTTGAAAGGTTGGAACAATTTTCCTAGCTATTCATCCACCAAAAGAAAAGGTGATGTTTTGAGTACTCGAACCAAAGATTTGGGAACATATGTGCTAGCTACGGATACTGACGACCCGACGATAAGGCCTATAAATTTCAAAAATGGCTCATGGCTGAGCAAATATCGTTTCTTGAAATTGAAAATTGATGACAAGACCACTGGCATCTCCAATTATAGGGCTACCGTTAACGGAAAATGGATTTTGATGGAATACGATTATAAAACAAATACATTGACACACGATTTCAATGATGGAATCATCACGGAAACCAAAAACAATTTAAAAGTAATTGTAACGGATAATGTTGGAAATAATACTACATTTGAATCTACATTTTATAGAAAATAATTAATCTGACATAATTGAATGCAATCGAAACCTTTCAAGATTTCAGTTGCACTTTTAAGAGACAAAAAATAGATACTACATTGACAACTAGACCAAACTTGCTGAAACTTATCGTCTTGCTTTTACCTGTTTTCATGTTTGCACAAACAGCAACCGTAAATGGTATTATTCTAAATGATGACAATCTACCCATTGAAGGAGTAAACATAAAAACCAACAGCGATGGTACACAAACCAACGAAAATGGCTTCTTTGAGCTAAAGGTACCTTCCAATCAAGACGTCAGATTGGTGTTCACGCATGTTTCACACAAAAAGGTAACAATAACCGTAAACTTGAAAAACGGAGAGACTTTTGAGTTCAATCCAGTAATGAACACAAGTGTGGAGCAAATCTCCGAAATTGTCTTGAGTGGAAAAAAGAGGAAGGACGTCGAAGGTGTCATAACCATAAAGCCGGCAGTAATAAGAAAGATCCCTGGCGCCAATGCAGGTGTGGAAAACCTTCTGAAGACACTACCAGGCGTTAGCAGCAACAATGAGCTGAGTACGCAGTATTCAGTACGTGGAGGAAACTTTGACGAGAATTTGGTATATGTCAATGGCATTGAAGTATACAGACCTTTCTTGGTGCGTTCTGGCCAACAAGAAGGTTTGAGCTTCGTAAATAGCGACTTGGTTTCCAATGTCGATTTCTCCGCAGGGGGATTTCAAGCCAAATATGGAGACAAGTTGTCTTCTGTTCTTGACATTACCTATAAGAAACCTACAAATTTCGGAGTTGCTGCAGATTTGAGCTTGCTCGGAGGCAGTGTTGCTGTAGAAACCATAAGCAAGGACTCCAAATTCACGGGAATAGCTGGATTGCGCTACAGGGACAACAGCCTATTGGTTCAAGCAAAGGAAACGAAAACCAACTACGACCCAAAATTTGCAGACATACAAACTTACTTGACCTATCAGTTCACCGACAAGTTCGAATTGAGCTTTTTAGGAAACGCATCCATAAACAAGTACAATTACGAACCACAAACACGCCAAACGAACTTCGGTACGTTGGACAACCCATTGGCCTTGTTGGTTTTTTACGAGGGACAAGAACGGGATTCCTACCAAACGCTCTTTGGTGCCTTGCAAGGTAACTATGAAGTCAACGACAATTTGAATTTGAGCTTGGTGACCTCCACCTACCACACGGTTGAAGAGGAACATTTCGACATTTTGGCGGAATATCGCTTAGGTGAAGTCAACAGCAACATTGGAGATGAGGATTTGGGAGAAGTGGAGTTCAGTGAAGGTATCGGTGGCCAATTGAATCATGGAAGGAACGATTTGGATGCCTTGATCACGACCGTGGAGCACAAAGGAACCTACAACAAAGATGACAATGAGTTCAAATGGTCTTTGAAATATACCAATGAGGACATTCGTGATCGTTTGATAGAATGGGAAGTCATTGATTCTGCCGGTTTTTCCATTAATCCACCGGACATAGGTGGTTTCGACAACCAACCTTACACCCCAGATACGACACCTTTGGTAGCTTTTCAAAACGTGCAAGCAAGGAACAACACTCAAATAAACAGATTACAAGCCTATCTACAATGGAGCAAACGTTCCAAATTGGGAACCAGCGACGTTTGGTACAATGCAGGTGTAAGAGTCCACAATTGGAGTGTGACGGATGAAGGATCCGACATAGAAAAAAAATCTCAATCCGTATTCAGCCCAAGAGCTCAGTTTGCCATAAAACCAGACTGGGAAAAAGACATGCTATTTCGTGTAAGTGGAGGTCTATACTACCAGCCACCTTTCTATAGGGAGTTGAGAGATGCCAACGGTATCGTACAACCCAATGTAAAAGCCCAAAAATCATTTCATTTGGTGCTAGGTAACGACTATAGCTTCAAGATCTGGGAAAGACCATTTAAATTGACGACAGAAGCCTATTACAAGAACCTAACCGACGTAAACCCCTATACGGTTGAAAACGTACGTATCAGATACCGAGCAAACAATGCTGCCAAGGCATATGCCTATGGTTTGGATTTGCGCTTGAATGGCGAGTTCGTACCTGGCACGGAAAGTTGGTTCAGCTTTGGTTATTTGAAAACGGAAGAAAACATAAACGGTCGTGGCTACATTCCTCGCCCAACGGATCAACGTTTGAAATTTGCCGCATTGTTTCAAGATTACGTGCCCAACATACCAAATATGAAAATGTATTTGAATCTGGTATACAACACAGGTTTGCCTGGCGGTTCTCCCAGTTATGCCGATCCATATGTCTTTCAAAGCCGTTTGCCCGATTACAAGAGGGCGGACATAGGCTTCCAGTTCGTAATCGTAGATGACAAGAAACAGTTTGACAGTGGCTGGAAAAAGCCATTTAAAGAGCTTTCGTTTGGTTTTGAGATCTTCAACATTTTCGATGTGCAGAACTCCATCACCAATACTTGGGTAAGGGATGTATATAGCAAACGTCAATATGCCATTCCCAATTATCTTACACCAAGAGTGTTCAACATAAGAACTACGATGCGATTTTAATTGATTGCCTTCTAGTCCATTTCAAAGAACAGTCTTATCAATGAGCAATTAATCTCATCCATTGTCTTTCAATAGGCATGGAATATGATTTACCCCCTTTCCTCCTGCCAATCACTTGTAAATACATCTTAACTTAGCATTTCACTAAATTCAAGTATTAATCATAAAGAACCAAAGAGAGGAATAAGGTTATGATATACGCAAGTGATAATGGACAATTTAAAATCTATTAGATTTGTGGTAAATACATAGAATGTAGCAGCAATTGCCATTATAACATTGTTTTGTGGCATTTGAGAAAACCAAAATGGACTACCTAATAAATTGTGGTATAAATTTCTAAGCGACTTTTCTGTTGTTATTAATTTTAATTTC
>JAHDHI010000048.1 GCA_020631395.1 Bizionia sp. | reverse complement strand
TCCTATTTAGATTAACCAGAATATTTGCATAAACACAACAATTGGTCTTGATCCCTTGATCCCTTGATCCTTCATCTTCACCTAATTAGATATAATAAAAAAGGTCTATATTTTCATATAGACCTTTTATTTATGTGGGGAGAGCAGGATTCGAACCTGCGAAGACGTAGTCAGCAGATTTACAGTCTGCCCTCGTTGGCCGCTTGAGTATCTCCCCAAAACCGAGTGCAAATATATTTAAGTTTTATAAGTGTGCAAAATAAAAATAACACCTTTTTCAAATAAAAACAAATAGCATTGATAATGAATTACTTAAACACAAAAAAAAAAAAAAAAGCAGCCTCTTGAAAAAGGCTGCTTTGGAAATATCTTCATTTTAAAGTCTCATACCTTTTTTCGAAACTATAAGTTGTAGATTATTCTAGCCGTCAAGAATCTTGGTTGAATAAAATACTCTGTCGTACTTACGGATATGTTTCCATTGCTCGTGTTGTTTTGTGATTTCGTATCCAACAAATTCGTTGCTTTCAACTCGTATTCAAACTTGCTATCTGCATCTTTTCTGTATGCCAAAGAAGCATTCAAAAACTCATAGCTGTTAATCGAACTGTCTTCATCTCTAAAGTCGTTGAAAGTATAATCTGTTCTAAATGTCAACGTCTTAAATAACAACGCATCGAATTCTATGGAAGGCGCATGTGTAAAAAACTTGGAACGTGAAGCTCCTTGGTCGTTGTCTTGAATGGTATAACGGTAGCCAAAATCAAAGTTAGGTGCATTTTTAAAGTTTGTGCTTAGACCAACATTGTAAGTTTGCGTATAATTTTCATTCTCTTGAACTCTACCTCCATTTATTATGTTCATCTTGGAATAGGTCAAGTTTCCCCTAACGGTAGCCTTGAGTTTTCCAAATGTGCGTTGAAACCTTCCCATCGCATTGAAACTCTCGTCCGCAAAATCGGAATTAAAAGGTGTAGACGTTCTAATGATGTTTCCTACGGACGATGTTCTTATCCTGTCCATATTCTTCGTGTACGAAAGGTTTCCAAAGACATTGGTATAGTTGAACATGTTGAAACTGAAATAAGACAAGTTCACATTGTGGGCAATTGCGCTTTCCAGTTCTGGATTTCCGGAATATAGGGAATTGTAATTGTTAAGTACCAAACCTTTTGCCAATTGCGTGACATCCGTAAATTGCGTTTGCATGCGGTAATTCAATGATATTTGTTCGCTCTTCTTCAACTGCATGCGCAAATTGAAATCTGGCAACACCCTAAAGAAGTTGTCCTTGTATTCTGTTCCCGTTTGCGTGTTCTTGGAACTATATGCATGGGCAGAAACCCCTGGCGTGATCGTGAATATTCCCGTTTTAAACCTGTAATGTGCTCCTAGATACACATCGTTGAATGTGTATTTCGTATCGTTTACATCCAAACCATCATTAATTTGTGGTGTTGGTTGAAAAGGAGCTCCATTGTCCAAGGTTTGGAATATGCCAGTGTCAAACCTTTGTTGACTGTAAACCGTTCCCAATGTAAAATTGATGTTGCTCTTGGCGTTGAGTACATTCCAATAATCCACCTTGGCATCCAACTGATTCGATTGCACTCTCTTTTCTTGAGAAATGTCGTAACCTATTTGTGCATTGTTCAGTCCCAACGCGTCTGCAGTTGTTTCATAATTGGTCTTATCTTCCAAAAAGGCATTGTAAAATGGGTCTTCATCCTGTAACTTATGTTGCCCTTCGAAAGCAAATATGTTATTCTCATCTGCGGTATAATAGTAGTTTACGTTTTGATATATGCTATACGGCTTTGTGCTTTCCAGTTCATTGATGTTACCAATTCTAGACGAGAATACATTTTGATTCTGGGACTCTTTGGACAATCTGCCCAAAATGTCATAATCCAATTGATTGTTGGTGTTTGGTTTGTATTTGGCACTTAACTTAAGCATTCCCAAATCACTACTTTGACTTGTATTGCTTGCCGTGTTTTCCGTAGAGGCTGGAAATGAATCATCTTCAGGAGTAATCGGGTTGTCTGGGACAGCGTTGAACACGGTCGATCTATTCTCTTGCAACTCTATGCGACTGTTGGAAAAGATCGCAAACCCGGAAAGATCCAAAGCCTTGTTTGGGGCATAACTGAAATTGGCAGCTCCAAATTTTGTATTGATGTCTTTCGCTCTATTGTTCTGAAGAGATAAAAAGCCCAAACCATTGCTTCCCAGATTGATGTTCGTTCCACTTTGACTACTAGGATTTCTAAAACCTCCCGTAAAGTTGAAATAATCCCGACGTGTAAAGGCAACCTCTCCAATGTTGTTTAAATCTCCAATGAAGTTTATGCTATATTCCGGGCTATAATAAAACAATTTCGGTTGTGCCAAATACAATGCTGTATCTTCGGAGACACCTCCTCCAGCAGTCACCGTCCCAAACCAGAAGTTCTTTTTTCCTTCTTTTAGCTTGATGTTTATCGCTATGTTGTCTTGATTGTTTTGTACGCCACTCAACTGTCCTACTTCTGCATGGTTTTTCAACACTTGTACTTTGTCTACCGCATCTGCAGGAATGTTTTCCGTTGCCAGTTTGGAATCGCCATCAAAAAACTCTTTTCCTTCTACCATTACCTTTGAAACAGTTTTACCTTCAACCTCTATTTGTCCATCGTCATTGATCTCTACACCTGGTAGTTTCTCCAATACATCTCCCAATTTACGTTCCGTCCCATTCTTAAAAGAGTCCGCATTGTATATTAGCGTATCACCCTTTATGGTAACTGGCATTTCATACGTCAATTCTATTTCGTCCAAAGTCGTATCATTTTCCAAAGTAAAGCTTTTGGTAACATTGGTTTCTTTGGTCTCCAACAACTCTTCCTTGGTTTTCATGCCAATGTAACTTATTTGCAATTTGTACTTGGTGTTTTTCTCCAAGGAAAGCTTGTACTTCCCTTGATCGTTGGTGATGCCATAGGAGTCCAAGACATTGGTTTCCTGATTGATTGCAACCACATTTGCCAATTCCAAGGGGTTTCCAATACTATCCTTTACGATTCCTTCTAGCCTGACTTGGGCAAAAGTTGAGCTTGTCGCCAAGAAAAGCAACAGTATAATTGTTTTTTTCATCTTTTTAAATTGGTTTGTTTATTTAGGGGAGTAAAGCATTAATTTCTACCTCTGCCTTCTCTTTGTCCTCTACGGTTTCTACCACCATACATTTCGCGCATTTCCTCCATTTTCTTCTTAATGATGTCATTGTACTCTTGTTTGGTCACTTCTTTGCCTTTCGATGGTTTCTTTATTTCGTTCTTCTCGGTTGGGTTCATGACGATCTTGGAACAAAGAATCGTTGTTTTACCTGCATTTACTTCCAAAATCAAACCTGGCAATCCCCAATACTCTCCTGGTCCCTGACTTACTGGAATTTGCATTGTATACCAAGCCGTCACTTCTATTTCTTTAGGCACTTCTACTTCAGCCATAAAGTCTTTTGGCTTGTCGCCCTTGGAATTGTTGGAAGCAACGGCTGATGTATCTTTTACTTCCTCGCCATCTTTCAACTCGCCATCTCCACTTGCTCCGATGCTTCTATTCCCTTTGTCCTTGTCCTTGGATTCCTCTTCTTTCTTTTTCCCCCGTCTACGCATGTTCATAAAATCCATCTCGTCTCCTTTTTTTGTAGCAGTCGCTTTCATACACATGTATTTACCTATTTGTTTGGTTTCACCGGTCATCTTCCATTCCAATTTCTGAAGGTCTTCCTTGATTAGAAACTGCTTTCCAAAAAACTCCTGGTCTTGTAAAAATTGGTTTTCCTTTACATTTTTATATTGTGCTCCAGCTGTGAAACTTCCCATCATTCTTCCGAAACCGCCTCTACTTCCAGGTGCTTCCAACTTTTCCTCTTCCTTATAAATGGATTCAGCTTTGTTGAATGTCAAGATATATGTCTTTTCGAACATGCTTTTCATCCTATCCATTATCATCTTCTTGCGTTCTGGGCTCATTTGCCTTCCTCCCCATTGATCTAAATCTACAGAAGTTTTGGATTGGTATGTCGCTAGACCTTGAAAATCATCTTGCGCATATGCGGACGCAAATGCAAAAAGCAACAAGCAAGTGAATAGAGTTTTAATGGATTTTAAATTCATCGTATTGAGTATTAGGTTGAGTGTTAAGTATTTGTTTTCTTTCAGAAACACAGTTATTAGTAACTGTAAGACTCTCCCCGTTACATTAAGTTTAACCTCAATACGTTAAAGTATTCTTAATTTTTATGCTTTAAAAAATTTGCTCCACTTTTACTATCCTCCAACTCTAAATTCCATTCGATGCCCATCCTTGCCTGGCCTATGATACTGTTCTTCCATTTCCTTCATTTTCTTTTCCATGATGGCATCATACTTTTCTTGAGTGACTTCCTTTCCTTTTTTAGGTTCTGAAATGGCAACTTTGTTTTTGGGATTCAATACAATCTTACTGCAAATCACCGTTTCCATACCATCGTTCACTTCCAAAATCAATCCTGGAAGTCCATAATAGTTTCCTGGTCCGTTATTTACTGGAATCTGTGTCGTGTACCATGCAGTGATGGTAATCTCTTCCATTTCTGGTTCTTTGTCTTCATCCTCTTCAGAATCCTTTCTAGTTCCTTTTATGGTCATAATGCTTTCCCTTATCTCCACCTTCCTCTTCAATGTTGCCTTGTAACAAGTATATTCGCCTATGTTTTTGGTTTCGCTTTCCAACTTCCAATCCAACTTCTTCAACTTGTCCTTTATTAGGAATAATTTACTGAATGATTCGTTTTGGTTGGCAAAACGTCCTTCCTTGGTATTCTTGTAAAGAACACCTGTTCCTCCAGTACTCATAACCATTATTTGCATTCCTGCTGGTTGTGGAGCATCTAATTTCTCATCCTCTTTATATATGGATTCTGTTTTGTTGAACCTTAACACATAGGTCTTTTCAAACTGCTTCTTAAGCTTCTCCATAATAAGTTCCTGCATACCAGAGTCAAGCTGGGTACTATCCATCTTCAAATCCATTTTTCGTTTGGACTTATAGGTGGCGACACCTTGAAAATCTTGGGCGAAAATTGAGACGCCAATCAAAATCGTTACCAATGTCAATACTATTCTTTTCATTTTTTTGTTATTTTAATAATTAAATCGATGTTACAAATATGCAAACCCTATCCAATGTTTATAGTTAACCAATGTTAACGTGTGTTAACCTAATAAAATATTTTTGGTAAATGCAATGACTCTCATGCTACTCATATTCTAAAAAGACAGTCATCAATGGTTATGATCTTCTGAAAAAACCTGAATCGAATCTAATCTTTCTTTGTTTTTTTTAACTTTCATTGCCTCAAATCCGTCTTGGGTAATTTGCTTTCCTCTTGTAGGTTCTTTTATATCAATCCCTTTTTGAGGATTTAATATGATTTTGTTGCAAACAAGTGTTGTTTTTCCATCATTGACTTCCAAAATCAGGCCTGGCAAGCCTTCAAAGTCAGAAGGGCCATTGGTTATTGGTATTTCCAAGGTATACCATGCAACAATATTTTTATTTTTCAGAACAGATCTGTACTTCCCTTCTTTTTTTTCTATGGTTGAATGCTCCATTTCAAGTGTCGCTTTATAACATGTGTATTCCCCTATCTTTTTTTTATCTTTTCCTAAAGTCCATTTCGGAAGATCTAAACTATCCTTTACCAAAAACCTTTTCCCCATAAACTCGACTTCTCTAACAAACCTGCTTTCTTTCATATTCTTATATAGAACCCCTATGGGATTGTTATCCATCACAACCATATTTGTTCCCTGCGGTGTAGAAACCTTTACCTTCTCATTTTCTTTGTATAAAGATTCTGCATTGCTAAATGTCAAAATGTAATCCCGTTGCAACAGTTTACTCAACTCTTCTTGAACTTGTCTATCACTTGAAGACATCTCGTTGTCACCATTAGTTTCCATATTCACTTTAACATGCGACTTGTAATATGCCATCCCTTCAAAATCTTGTGATTGCCCATAGAAAAAAGTAATACACAATATGACAACCAACCACTTAATCCTCGTTTTCATTGTTTTAGTTTTTTATTCAACGTAAAGGTGCAATCAAAAACCAAATATCTTCGTTAACTAATGTTAACGTCTGTTAAGTGATTGGTTTTCTATGCTTTTAACATTTACTTTTGATTTATGAACAACAAAAAACTCAATTGGATTCTTTACATCATAATACTTGTCATAGCGAGCACCATATCCATACAAGTTTATTGGAACTATAAGAATTACCAAATCAACAAGCAACAACTCATAAACGATGTACAAGTCAGTTTGGACAATGCAGTAAACAATTACTATGAGAATCTCGCCAAGAAACAAACCCTTGACTTTACCATGACAAGTAGTGATACTTGTTATTGGCCAACCATAACAAGTGACTTGGAATCAATGATGAGCCACATCAATGAGTTCACATTTACAGACTCCGTTACCATGGGAAGCACAAAAAGGGGAATAACCATTTTAAAAAAAAAGTCCCTAGAAGATTCCATTAGAGCTCAAATTCATTACGACAAACATCATTTACATGAACAAATGGGGATAACCCAATTTAATGATTCTGTAAGAGACAATAGATTAAGAGTGCTTACTGAGAAACATTTTACGACAAAAAGAATGGATTGGACCAAGTTCAATGATTCCATACAAAATGATCCTTTTAGCTTACTTACCTCAAAAATCGTCTTATCAATATCTCTTGACTCGTTGAATTTAAAGAGTATGGACTCTCTCCTAAATCAAGAATTCCAGCGCAAGAACTTGAGCTTGAACTACGGTTTAAGCTACAAGTCTTCTTTTAATTCAACCCAGCGTTTTAACGTTCCGAACATAGAGTCTGCAACTTTGAGTACTTCTTCCAAATCCATGCTTTTTCCTAAAGAAGGTTTTTTAGAAGTTCATTTCAACAATGAAACCAAAATTATATTGAAACGTATTTTATCTGGCATTATGATTTCCACTCTATTGGTATTGGCTGTCATAAGTTGCTTGATGTATATGCTCAAGGTCATTAATCGTCAAAAACAACTTGCAGAAGTCAAGAATGATTTAATAAGCAACATCACCCACGAATTCAAAACGCCAATCGCTACCATCAGTGTGGCATTGGAAAGCATCAAAGACTTCAATGTCATCGATGACAAAGCAAAGACAAAAACATATTTGGAACTTTCTACCAACCAATTGTCCAAGCTTAACATCATGGTGGAAAAACTTTTGGAGACTGCGACTTTAGATAGCGAAAGTCTAAATTTAAATAAAGAAGCTGTAGATATTGTACAAATGTTGAGTCTACAAGTAGAAAAACACCAAATGCAAACTACAGACAAAACATTAAGTTTTAATGCTTCATCCGAAAACATAATAGCTAAGGTCGATGTTTTCCATTTTGAAAATGCGATAAACAATGTCATCGACAATGCCATGAAATATGGAGGAGATTCCATTTCTGTTGAAATACGAAAGAAAACAAACAATGTAGACATATTTATTTCTGATAACGGCAACACATTGACCCAAGCCAACCTCAATCAAATTTTTGAAAAATTCTATCGTATGCCAAAAGGCAATACGCACGATGTAAAAGGGTTTGGCATTGGATTGTATTACACCAAAAAGATAATTGAAAAGCATAACGGAACAATAGCTGTAAACTTAAATGGGGGTACCACTTTCAAAATTACGATTCCAAACATTTGAAATACTTCGCCTTTGCCTGTCCATCATTTTTTGGCTTTGCAAAATAAAATTCTAACCATATGAATATCGAAAACAAAACTACCATATTGCTTGCCGAAGACGAGCCTGCCTTGGGGCAAATCATTAAAGAAAGCCTAGAGACACGAAATTTTACCGTATTGCTTTGCGAGGATGGGGAAAAGGCCATGAATACCTATAAAAAAATGCAGCCAGAACTTTTAGTCTTGGATGTCATGATGCCTAAAAAAGATGGATTCACCTTAGCCAAGGAAATCCGCACTATGGACAATGGCATCCCCATTATATTTCTTACCGCAAAATCACAAACACAAGATGTCGTGGAAGGCTTTACCATTGGAGGCAATGATTATTTGAAAAAACCCTTTAGCATGGAGGAATTAATAGTGAGAATAAACAACTTGCTACACCGCACCATTATACAAAGGACAGCAAACATCCTCCAACTCGGAAATTACACTTTCGATTTTCCAAAACAAACATTGCAATTCAAAAGTGAAGACCACATACAACTCACACATCGTGAAGCACATTTGTTGTTTCACCTGATAAAAAACAAGAATCAAGTTTTGGATCGCTCCTTGATTCTCAATAAACTTTGGGGAAACGACGATTTCTTCAATGCAAGAAGCATGGATGTATTTATTAGCAAGCTTAGAAAAAAGCTAAAACTGGACGATTCCATCCAAATATTGAATGTCCGTGGTTTTGGTTACAAAATAGTATATTAGAAAATGGTTTAGTTTTTGTACTTTGGTCTATACAATGAAAAGCACAAACTACTTTTTCCTCCTTTTGTCGTTCTTTGCGTTTGGTCAAGAATCCATAAGCTCCGAGCACATTGGCAAAACACCTTTTAAAGCAGATGCTTTAATCGGCATAGACGCCTTTAAAACCCTATTCTTTATCAAAAACAATACGCTTATTGCAAAAAAAGAAAAAGAGACGTTGAAATATAGCAACATTCAATTGGGAACCATAAGTTCCGCAAACACTTTTAACCCATTGAAGATAAACGTATTTTACAAAGCCTTCAATACGGTCGTCATCTTGGACAATAGACTGGCAGAAATTTACAAAATAGACTTCAATGCAATCAACTCCTACAGGAATGTCACTCACATTTCCACAGGAAGTGATAACACCTTTTGGCTTTACAATCAAGACGATCAAGTCTTGGAATTGTTCGATTACAAGACAAATAAAACAAGGGCCAAGACCTTGCCCATAAAAAGCGACATTTTAGATATTGCCAGCAACTACAATACTTGTTGGTTGCTTACAAAAGACTACTTGTATGCCTATAACTACTTTGGAAGCTTGCTATTTAAAATTGAAAATACGGGCTTTACAACATTAAGGGAAAGCAACGACAATCTATTACTCAAAAAGGAAAACAAGCTGTTTTACCTGAATAAGGGGACCCGTGCATTCGTCCCCATTTCAATTCCTAATTTGTTAATAAATCAGTTTTTGGTACTCAATGAAATCGTGTATATTTACCACGATGGATTTCTTCATCAATACCTAATTAAAAAGAAATAAATATGCACGTTGCCATTGCCGGAAACATAGGAGCAGGAAAGACTACGCTTACAAAATTACTTGCCAAACATTTTAAATGGGAGGCTCAATTGGAAGATGTCGTGGACAATCCTTACTTGGATGACTTCTATAATCAAATGGAGCGCTGGAGTTTTAATTTGCAAGTCTATTTTTTAAATAGTCGTTTTCGTCAAGTTTCTCAAATACGAAAAAGTGGAAAAGATATCATTCAAGATCGTACAATATATGAAGATGCGCATATTTTTGCGCCAAACTTGCACGCAATGGGTCTCATGACCAATCGTGATTTCGAAAACTACAAATCACTTTTCGATTTAATGGAAGGCTTTGTTCAAGGTCCAGATCTATTGATTTATCTGCGTAGTTCCATTTCCAATTTGGTATCCCAAATTCACAAACGTGGTCGAGACTATGAAAACTCGATAAGCATCGATTACCTGAGTAGGCTAAACGAGCGCTATGAAGCGTGGATTACTGGATATGACAAAGGAAACTTATTGGTCATAGACGTAGATAGTCTCGATTTCGTTTCCAATCCAGAAGATCTGGGAAGCATCATCAACAAGATTGACGCACAAATCAATGGGCTGTTTTAAAATGCATCTAATTCACAACATCACAATTTTTTACTATTTTTTTACATAGTATTTTTATTTGCTCTGTCTTTTTTCATGATTAATGTATTACATTTACATCATAGACTTTAGGAGTAGCTAGAAATAGTTTGAGAAATAACCTTAGAACCTGATTTGGTTAATACCAACGGAGGGAAAAGTTGCAATGGGAATTCCATTTATGGAATCTCCATACATTCTTCATTTTTTCAACCTTTACTAGTATTATGTCATTTAGTCTATTCTTTTAAAACAAAAGGACAATAGATAATGATTACCATAAAGATAAACGAAAAAGAACATCGCTTACCAGAGACAAACTCTTTGCAAGAATTTCTAGAACAACTACCCATTGTTCAAAATGGCATTGCGATAGCAATCAATCAAAATATCATTCCAAAAGACAAATGGCCGACAACGACATTGGCTGACAACGACAACATATTAATTATCAAAGCTACCCAAGGTGGATAATTCCTTGTACAAGCAAATTGATAATAATTACATATAGAACAATATGAAGAAAAAAGACACAGCACCAAAACAAGATGGTATAACAAGGCAACCATTTCCAAATTCAAAGAAAATTTACGTATCAGGAAAATTGCATCCACAAATCAAGGTGGCAATGCGTGAAATAGCGTTGAGTGACACTGTAGATTCAATGACAAAGAAACGCATGTCCAATGAGCCCGTAACGGTATATGACACCTCTGGCCCATATACGGATCCAAACAAGGCCATCAATGTACACGATGGAATAGAACGCATACGAGAACAGTGGATTTTGGATAGATCCGACGTAGAACAATTGGATTCTTTTTCTTCCAAATATTGCAACGAACGATTAAGCGATGCTAGTCTGGATCATTTGCGTTTTTCACACCTGAGAAAACCCATGCGAGCAAAAAAAGGAAAAAACGTATCGCAAATGCATTATGCAAAAAAAGGAATTGTCACTCCAGAGATGGAATATGTATCCATTCGTGAAAACCAACGCATCAATGAGATGACTCGGCTGTCCCAACAACATCCGGGACAAGACTTTGGAGCTAGCATCCCTGCCAAGATCACGCCAGAATTCGTACGAGATGAAATAGCAAGAGGACGAGCCGTAATCCCTTCCAACATTAATCATCCAGAAGCCGAGCCAATGATTTTGGGACGTAACTTCTTGGTAAAGATCAATGCCAACATTGGTAATTCGGCAACGACATCCAGCATAGAAGAAGAAGTAGAAAAAGCAGTTTGGGCATGTCGTTGGGGAGCAGACAACATCATGGATTTGTCCACTGGGCAAAACATTCATGAAACTCGCGAATGGATTGTACGCAACTCACCCGTTCCGATTGGTACGGTTCCAATATATCAAGCATTGGAGAAGGTAAATGGGGTTGCCGAGGATTTGACTTGGGAAATTTTTAGAGACACACTGATAGAACAAGCAGAACAAGGTGTCGATTATTTCACCATCCATGCAGGAGTACGTTTGCGTTATGTTCCAATGACAGCAAAACGCATTACAGGCATTGTGTCCCGTGGTGGTTCCATCATGGCCAAATGGTGCTTGGCACACCATAAGGAAAGTTTCCTTTATACGCATTTCGAAGAGATTTGTGAAATCATGAAAGCATATGACGTAGCCTTCTCTTTAGGGGATGGCTTACGCCCAGGCTGTATTGCCGATGCCAATGACGAAGCACAATTTGCTGAATTGGAAACTTTGGGAGAACTAACCAAAATAGCTTGGAAACACGATGTGCAAACATTCATAGAAGGCCCTGGGCACGTTCCAATGCATATGATCAAAGCCAATATGGACAAGCAACTGGAAACATGCAACGAAGCTCCGTTTTATACACTAGGTCCATTGACGACAGACATAGCTCCTGGATACGATCACATCACATCTGGCATTGGAGCTGCCATGATTGGTTGGTTTGGCTGTGCAATGCTATGCTACGTAACTCCAAAAGAACATTTGGGGCTACCTAACAAAGACGACGTACGTACAGGAGTTGTAACCTACAAATTGGCTGCACATGCTGCCGATCTAGCCAAAGGCCATCCAGGAGCGCAACATAGAGATGATGCTTTGAGCAAGGCTCGTTTCGAATTCCGTTGGGAAGATCAGTTCAACTTGGGGCTGGATCCCGAGTTGGCAAGAGAGTACCATGATGAAACCTTGCCTGCCGATGGTGCGAAAATTGCACATTTCTGTTCCATGTGTGGGCCAAAGTTCTGCTCCATGAAAATCTCACAAGAAGTTCGTGACTTTGCTTCGGCCAACGAAGTGAGGGAAGATGAGGTCTTTGCCAAAGGAATGGAGGAAAAATCGAAAGAGTTCAAAGACAAAGGAAGCGAAGTATATTTGTAAAGGCATCAAGGCGGTTTCTAAGCCTAGAAAAAGGCGTAGTCGAGTTTTCCATTGTTTCTTTTTATTTCTTAAAAATAAAATAAGGATGCCACTCCAATCCCTAACCCCAAAAAAAAGTAAAATGATCGTACTCATAGCTCCAGAAAAAGATGTTTTAAATGAAATTGAAACAGTACAACGACTATTTCAAGAAGGCTTGCAATGCTATCATTTGAGGAAACCCCATAAAAACCATGAAGAACATGTTCAGTATCTAAGCCTAATCGATGAAAAATATCACAATAGAATCGTCGTGCATTACTTTCATAAGTTGGTGAACACTCATAATTTAAAAGGAATTCACTTTCAAGAACAAAAAAGACGAGAAGCCTTGGAAAATGGCAATCGGTATTTTTTAGGATTGGACATGGTGGGAAAAACGATAAGCAGCTCCTTCCATGAACCAGAAGAATTGAGCAATAACGAATTTGAGTTCGATTACAACTTATTGAGTCCTGTGTTTTCATCCATATCCAAAGAAGGGTATAAAGGTCGCGGGTTCAATGTAAATCATATAGACAAGACAATCATAGGAATGGGAGGAATCAATGTCGACACCATTTCAGAAACCATAGCACTGGGATTTGATGGAATAGGGATTTTGGGAGGAGTTTGGAATACCGATGATCCCCTAGAAAGCTTCAAAAACATAAAACGCAGCTATGATGAACATACGACGCGATAAATGAAACAAAAACCATACATATTGACCATAGCTGGATTCGACCCTTCAAGTGGTGCTGGGATTACCTCAGACATAAAAACATTTGAAGCTCATGACCTGTATGGTCTATCGGTTTGTACGGCAATAACAATACAAAATGACATAACCCTCAAAGATTGCATTTGGATGGATAGAACCGTCATTCTATCTCAAATAGAAACCTTATTCGAACGGTTTTTCATTTCGACAGTAAAAATAGGAATCGTTCAATCCTGGAAGCTTTTGGAAGAAATAATCAATGTGCTATACAAATTGAACCCAACTATTGCAATAGTTTTGGACCCCATTTTAAAAGCCAGTTCGGGGTTCAACTTTCATCCCTCATCCGATTTGGAAATATTGTCTAACGTACTGGAGAAATGTGACTTCGTCACTCCAAACTACAATGAAATAAAAAGCTTGCTCCCCAACAAGAACGTAGATCAAACCATTGCCTTCATATCGACAAAAACGAACGTCTATTTGAAAGGAGGACATAGAACCGATAAAAAGGGATGGGATGAGATATACCATAGTGGCATCGTGCAAATCAACATAGAGCCAGAGGTAGACAAAATACACGACAAGCATGGAAGCGGTTGCGTATTGTCTTCTGCATTGGCATCAAACCTATCCAAAGGAATCCTTTTGGAAGACGCTTGCAGAAATGCAAAACGATATACCGAGCAATTTCTAAATTCCAATGACACCCTATTGGGCAACCATAACTACAATACAAATGATAAGTAAATTACATTATATCTCTCAAGGAAAAACACCAGAACAGCATCTGGAAAACATTCAGAAAGCATGCACCTACGGAGCAGACTGGGTACAACTAAGATTAAAGGATCTAGACGATGAAACAATTTTAAAAACTGCACAAAAGGCTCGTGAGATCACAGCTCATTTTCAGACAAGATTGATTATAAATGACCATTTCAAAATAGCTAGAAAAGTAAGAGCAGATGGAGTACATTTGGGAAAGACAGATGCTTGTCCGCTTGAAGCACGTGAATACTTAGGGAAATCATACATCATAGGTGGAACTGCAAACACATTGGAAGACTGTAATCTCCTAGTAGATAAAAAAGTAGACTACATTGGCTTGGGGCCATTCCGATTTACAAAGACAAAAAAGAATTTGGAGCCAACACTAGGGAGTTCAGGCTATTCCACGGCAATAAAAGAATTGCAAACAGAAATTCCGATTATTGCAATTGGTGGCATAACTATAAAAGACATCCCAAAAATAATGAATACTGGCATACACGGAGTCGCCATTTCCAGAGAGATCACACACAATTTCAACACCATAGACACTTTCAACAAAGCTTTGAAACAACCAGCTGTCCAGGAACAACCGTATAAATTCAATTAAAGAACAATCATAACGAATCTACAAGTCAATCTTTCAGTAAATCAAAAACAAAACAAAAACATGTACGATATCTTAAGAATAGCAGACAAGGAGTTCCTCTCCAGATTGTTTACCGGAACGGGGAAATTCAGCTCATCCGCAATAATGGAAGAAGCATTGTCCGCTTCAGAAAGTGAATTGGTCACGGTTGCCTTGAAAAGAGTCGACGTTCAAAATGAAGACGATGACATTTTAAAACATCTCGGGCACCCAAGAATAAACCTATTGCCCAATACCTCTGGAGTACGAAATGCGAAAGAAGCAGTTTTCGCAGCGCAATTGTCCAGAGAAGCACTGGAGACCAACTGGATCAAGCTAGAAATTCATCCAGACCCCAAATACTTGTTGCCAGATCCCATAGAGACATTGAAAGCGGCAGAGGAATTGGTGAAATTGGGTTTCGTAGTCATGCCATACATTCACGCAGATCCAGTATTGTGCAAGCGTTTGGAAGAAGTAGGCACACAATGCGTAATGCCCTTGGGCTCTCCAATAGGGAGTAACAAAGGTTTGAAAACCCAAGATTTTTTGGAAATCATCATTGAGCAAAGCAATGTTCCCGTCATTGTCGATGCTGGCATCGGAGCTCCATCTCATGCTGCCTATGCCATGGAATTGGGAGCAGATGCCGTATTGGTAAATACTGCCATAGCCGTATCACGGCGACCTGTGGCAATGGCCAAAGCTTTTAAAATGGCAGTAGAAGCCGGTAGAGCTGCATACAATGCAAAACTGGCACCTATGAAGTCACATGCAGAAGCCAGCAGCCCGCTGACCAGTTTTTTGAACTAGACAAATAAAACACTAATTCACAGACTATTAAATAAGTAGGGTGTTTTAAAAATGAAATGTTTGAATTGTATAAATCAACGACTAATTGAATGATTTTACACATTCAAACACCAATTAGACGTTAGTTCACAACAATGAATAGTAAAAATTATTTCAATTGTAAAATGCCAAGAACATTGCATCAAAAAAATAAAACACGAGTATGTTTGTAGCCAAAAGCAAAGATTCAGAAACCAAAAGCTTTAAATCCATATTCAACCAATACAATTGGGATGAAACCTTAAAAAGCATCTTTGACAAAACAGAACAAGATGTCATAAGTGCCATACACAATCCCAAACGGGATCTAGAAGATTTCAAAGCATTGATATCTCCTGCTGCCAAGCCATATTTGGAGCAAATGGCACAGTCCAGCAGACTGATCACGAAAAAACGCTTTGGCAATACCATGCAAATGTATTCCCCCATGTACCTAAGCAACGAATGCCAAAACATTTGCACCTATTGTGGATTCAGCATGACCAACAAGATACCAAGGAGAACACTTACAGACGAAGAAATCCTAAGAGAAGTAGAATACATAAAATCCAAGGGATACGATCATATCCTACTAGTTACCGGCGAAGCAAACAAAACAGTAGGAGTGGATTACATCAAAAATGCCTTGCAGTTGATTCGTTCTCATTTTTCGAACATCACCATCGAGGTACAACCTTTGAATCAAGAAGAATATGAAACTCTGAAGGACAACGGGTTGTATGCCGTTTTGGTATATCAGGAAACCTATAATCGCAATGAATACAAAAAACACCATCCCAAAGGAAAAAAATCCAATTTCGATTACCGATTGGACACTCCCGATAGGTTGGGAAAAGCCAGTATCCATAAAATAGGGTTGGGAGCTTTGCTCGGCTTGGAAGATTGGCGTGCCGATAGCTTCTTTACGGCTTTGCACTTGAAATACTTGCAGAAGACCTATTGGAAAACCAAATACTCCATTTCCTTTCCTCGATTGCGTCCGCATTCTGGAGGATTGGAACCAAAAGTGGAAATGACAGATGCAGACCTCGTTCAACTCATTTGTGCATTTAGATTGCTCGATGAAGATGTAGAGTTATCCATGTCGACCAGAGAAAGTGAAGCGTTTAGAAACAACATAGTAAATGTAGGCGTCACTTCCATCAGTGCAGAATCCAAAACCAATCCAGGCGGTTATGTGGTAGCAAAACAATCCTTGGAACAATTTGAAATTTCAGACGAACGTCCCACCGAAACCATTGTCAAAATGTTGAATCAACAAGGGCTTGAAGCGGTTTGGAAAGACTGGGAACAGTTTGCAAACAATAGCAATTAATTAATGATAATCCTTAAAAATGTGTACCCTCAAAGAAAAAATTGAATTAGCAAAAAGATTGGACAAAAAATCTCAGTACAGATTTCACCCTGTCGCAAGATTACAAGATGTCGAATATTTTGAAAGAAAGTTCGACTTGAAATTACCCGAAAATTATAGAGATTTTGTACTAAATGTCGCAAATGGCATAGACGACACCAAAAAGAAAACCTCCTTATTCATCAAGACGAACTTTGTAGACGACCTCATCCAATTGGATGACGAAAGTTTCAACCCGTCCATAGATTTCCCCATAGTAGACAGAACAAAAAAACTAGCAAACGGCTTTCATTACGATCAACTTACAAACGGTAACGTATCCCTAAAGAGTACAAAATGTGGGCGTGGCATAATACTAATCGTCAAAGGAGAAGCCAAAGGTCAAATTTGGGCAGAATGTCTCTCTACAAACTCCGAAGTTTTCCCATGGTACGAGGACACTCCTCTTGACAATAATTTCAATAGATGGATAGATGATGAACTTGACGACATGTTAGCCTGCTTGAAGGCTGCAAAAGAAGCATCAAAAGGAAATCCATTGAAGAAATTAAGGTCATTCATTTCAAAAAGACAAGTCTCCTGAAATCATCGAAAAATAAATAAAACCATATGCTGACATCAGAAGAAAAAAAACAATACAACCGTCATCTCATTTTGGATGAAATTGGTATGGAAGGTCAATTGAAACTAAAAGAAAGCAAGGTTTTGGTTATTGGAGCTGGAGGTTTGGGTTGCCCCATTCTACAATACCTAACTGCAGCCGGAATAGGCACGATAGCCATAGTGGACAACGACATCGTAGACCAGACCAACTTGCAACGACAAATATTATATGCGCATTGCGACATTGGTGAATTCAAAGCACAAATTGCCGCAAAAAAACTTTCAGGATTAAATCCATTTGTAAAATTCAAAGTCCATACAGAGCGACTTTCTTCCGAAAACGCATTGAACTTATTTACTCCTTATGACATCATCATAGATGCCAGTGACAATTTCCCTACTCGATATCTAGCAAATGATGCTGCCATACTTGCTGACAAGCCTCTTGTTTTTGGATCCATCTTCAAGTTCGAAGGTCAAATCTCCGTATTCAATTATAAGAATGGCCCCACCTATAGATGCTTGTTTCCCACTCCCCCAAAACCCGATACCACACCCAATTGTTCAGACATAGGCGTTTTAGGAATACTTCCAGGCATTGTTGGGTGTTTGCAGGCCAACGAGGTCATAAAGATGATTTGTGGCATTGGGGAAATTTTATCTGGAAAGTTGCTCACCTACGATGCCCTTACCATGCAACAACAGGTTTTCAGCTTTCAAAAAAACAAGAACATCAAAATCAAGCGATTGGAGAACAACTACTCTTCATCGTGTCTACTACAAAAGGACAACGTAGAGATTACCTTGATCGAATTAAAAAACAGAAAATCGTCATATAACCTACTAGATGTCAGAACTCATCTAGAACGCAAAGAAAAGGACATTGGCGGATTGCATATTCCTCTTGATGAATTGGAAACACGCTATCTGGAAATACCTCCATCAATGGACTTGATCGTTTACTGCAAAGCGGGTACGAGAAGTAAACGCGCGATAGAAGTTCTAAAAGAGAAAGGGATGACAAACACCTTGATTAACTTAAAAGGAGGCATAATCTAAAAAACCACGCTTTCCAGCGTGGTTTTGTTTTCAATATATTTGTTTTGTGATTAGCCTTTCGAATCTTCTTCAATTTCCTTTGCGATTTCCTCAGTTTTGGCTTGTACTTCCTCCAAAGTACCTTCTACTTCTTTTTTGGTTATTTTCGTATCTCCATTTTCATCGGTGGTCTTTGTCGTAATCACTCCCTTGGCATTATTTAACTGATTGTCATCATCTATTTCCACAATAACCTTTTTGATTACTTCCGTCTTGATTTCCTTTTTGGTATCCAACATGGCTACACCTTCTTCGGTATGTCCCCCCAAGATAGGTGCAATCACCAATCCAATTAAGCATGTTAGTTTTATTAGAATGTTCATTGACGGTCCCGACGTGTCCTTAAAAGGATCACCTACCGTATCACCTGTTACTGCTGCCTTATGAGCATCAGATCCTTTAAAGGTCATTTCTCCGTTTATCTCAACACCTGCTTCAAAGGATTTCTTTGCATTGTCCCAAGCTCCTCCTGCATTGTTTTGGAAGATTGCCCAAAGTACACCACTTACTGTAACTCCAGCCATATAACCTCCTAGCATTTCTGCAATTGCCAATTTGTCCATTCCAAACAACAATGGTACAAATGCAATGACCAGTGGAAATCCGATCGTCAACAATCCTGGCAACATCATTTCCTTTAAAGATGCCTTGGTCGAAATAGCCACGCACTTGTCATATTCCGGTTTTCCAGTCCCTTCCATAATCCCTGGAATATCTCTAAATTGGCGTCTTACCTCTTCTACCATCTCCATCGCAGCTTTTCCTACGGCATTCATTGCCAAAGCGGAGAACACAACTGGAATCATCCCACCAACAAACAACATTGCCAATACTGGGGCTTTAAAGATGTTAATTCCATCGATTCCTGTAAAAGTAACATAAGCAGCAAACAATGCCAATGATGTCAATGCTGCAGATGCAATGGCAAACCCTTTTCCTGTTGCTGCCGTCGTATTACCAACAGAATCCAATATATCCGTACGTTCTCTTACTATTGGCTCTTGTTCACTCATTTCTGCTATACCTCCCGCATTGTCTGAGATAGGTCCAAAAGCATCAATAGCCAATTGCATGGCCGTTGTAGCCATCATAGCAGAGGCTGCCAAAGCTACACCATAAAATCCTGCAAATGCATAAGACGCCCAAATTGCTCCAGCAAACAACAATACTGATGGAAATGTAGAAATCATTCCTGTCGCCAAGCCTGCTATAATATTCGTTCCTGCTCCAGTACTTGATTGCTGCACTATCTTTAAAATTGGTTTTTTACCTAATCCCGTATAGTATTCAGTTACCGAAGAAATTACAGCTCCAACAACCAAACCAACCAATGTTGCATAAAACACACGCATCGAAGATATTTCTTGCAAACCTTCTCCAAAGAATTCCATTTGCATTGTTTCTGGCAACATCCATTTCACCAAAGCAAAACAAGCTAAAGCTACCAAAACGATTGAGGTCCAGTTACCAACATTTAAAGCTCCCATTACTTGAGACTCTTTGGCATCATTGCTTTTTATCTTTACCAACATTGTTCCAATGATAGAAATTATAATTCCGACACCAGCAATTGCCATTGGCAATAATATTGGTCCAACACCTCCAAAGGCATCAACAATGCTTCCCCCCATATCTTTTATCACATAGTTACCCAAAACCATCGCTGCCAATACCGTAGCGACATAAGACCCGAATAAATCGGCTCCCATTCCTGCTACATCTCCAACATTGTCTCCTACGTTATCAGCTATCGTTGCTGGGTTTCTTGGATCATCTTCTGGAATGCCTGCTTCCACCTTACCTACCAAATCTGCTCCAACATCAGCTGCCTTCGTATAGATTCCTCCACCTACACGTGCAAACAATGCAATGGACTCAGCTCCCAATGAGAACCCAGCCAAGGTTTCCAATACTATGGTCATATCCTCTGTAGATGTCCAAGTTCCTTCCATAAAGAAATGAAAGAAGAAAATAAAGAATGCCGTTAATCCTAAAACAGCCAAACCAGCTACACCCAATCCCATTACCGTACCACCACCAAAAGAAATCTTTAGGGCATTCGGCAAACTTGTTCGTGCTGCTTGTGTTGTTCTTACATTGGTTTTTGTTGCTATCTTCATCCCTATGTTTCCAGCAAAGGCAGAAAATATGGCTCCAAAAATGAAGGCTATCACTATCAACCAGTGTGTAGTGGGTACTATGAGAGATACTATACCCAACAATATGCTCACTATTACAACAAAAACTGACAACAACCTGTATTCTGCACTCAAGAACGCCAATGCGCCTTCATAGATGTGGTCTGAAATTTCTTTCATCTTCCCATCTCCCGCATCTTGTTTCATTACCCAAGTTCGCTTAATCCACATATAGATTAAACCTAAAACAGCCATTGCTATTGGCATGTAAATCATCATTGATTCCATATTTTATTTTGTTTGATTAGTTTTTAATGAACGCTAATGTAATAAAATCAATGTTAAGTAAAAAATATTTTGAATATGACATTCTTTTAATAAAAAAAATATCAATTTCTCACCATGACACTTCATTCTAGCTAGCTTTCAATACACTAGCTCAAACTTCCCCTCTCCAAACTTCGCAACCTACTGAAATACTATCAATTAAGATTAAAAAAGAAAAAAAGCCTCTTCCCCTTCAAATCAATCCTACTCGATTTTCATTTCAAGTAGTTTCCCCTTCTTCCTGCTTAAACCACTTAATTTCCTTTTACGTATTCATACTTAACCCACTGCTTGATTCACCTAATTTGTCAATTCAGTAATTCTGCGCTTAAACTCTCTCTGGATTTGAAATAATTTAGCATTGTTCAATAGTTCATGAGATGACGAATTCTAGACAAGTCCATTATGAATGCATTGAATGGGAGTTAACCGAAATGCCTTAAAACGAGTAGGTAATTAAAACAATATATCATGAGCAAAACAATAAACGTACAAATAACTATAGATGCCGTTGGTGTTGCCAATGCGTATCCGAACCCAAGCAAAGATCAAAACAACCCAACTGGAATAGGCCATCAATATGGTTTTATGGTAGCTACCTCCAATACGATGTCTGGAAGTGGTACTGGAGATTTGGAATTTAGCGCAAACGTAGGAGACACGGTTCGTTTCTTTGCGGTTTCAGCTTCCAACAACTTCGAAGACTCGGTATTGCTCTATGGCATTACCCGCTATAGCGGAGACAATGTCTTTGGTCCTTTCTCCAGTCTTACATTCACCAAGAATGGAGTATCTCCTTCTGGACCAAGTGTTTTGCCAGCACACATAGGGAGTCAACAATTTTGGTTCTACCAATCTTCCGTGACCAATGCAGGTACTGAAGGCTATAGAATCGTTTTTGCGCTTTACGAACGTGACCCAAACGGGAATCCAACTTTATTTGGTTACTACCAATGGGATCCAACGATCCAAGTAAGAGGATAACGATAGTCAATCATAGTCATAAAAAAAACTCGGAAGACATTGCTGTCTTCCGAGTTTAGTTTTATAAACGCTATTCTATGTTTGTTAGTTCTTCACTTTGTTCTTGAACTTGTCAAAGTCACTTTGTTTTACTTCTTTAGGCCAAGAGTTGTTGGATGTATCCACATCTGCAGTTTCCATCTTAGGGTCTACTTTGATGCTTACGATCTCCTTGTCCGAAGCAACTGCCTTACTTACCTCACTATCATTTAGTCTCCATATTTGTGCAGGATACGTTTCTGTCTTTGAGGTTCCGTCTGAATAGGTATATTCAACGATGATGGGCATTACCAAACCTCCTGGTTTTTCGAATGTCACATTGTAGAAATACTTGGGCTCTTTCATTTTTGCTCTTTCTTCGGCAGAAAAATTGTCCATTACATATTCTTTGAGTGATGGTGAGTTCTCCAAAAGTGTTCCTTTTTTCATCTCTTCCTTGTATTCTTCACTACCTTCTTCCACCATGAATACCAATGGGGGCAAATCACTCAACTTCATACCTCTGGCCTTTGCCATTTGCTTGACTTGCTCTGTCGGTTCCCCCGATACGTAGAACTTCTTTACTTCCTTCACTCCTATGTCCACAAAGTCTGTAGTGTAGAACCAACCTCTCCAGTACCAGTCCAAATCGAATGCCGAAGCATCTTCCATTGTTCTAAAGAAATCTTCTGGTGTTGGGTGTTTGAACATCCAACGTTGTGCATATTCTCTAAAAGCATAGTCGAACAACTCGGGTCCCATAACCGTTTCACGAAGAATGTTCAATGCGGTAGCTGGCTTTCCATAGGCATTGTTACCAAATTGATAGGTATTCAATCCTTTTGTCATGATAGGAGCAATGTAGTCCTGATCTCCCCCCATGTAGTTTACGATCTTTGCAGCTGGTCCACGACGTGATGGGTATGCTGTTTGTCCTTCCGACAATGCATCTGGGTACCATTTTCCAAAATCTTGCTCTGCCACATATTGTACGAACGTATTCAAACCTTCATCCATCCATGTCCATTGGCGTTCGTCACTATTCACGATCATTGGGAAGAAGTTATGCCCTACTTCGTGTATGATGACACTCATCATTCCAAACTTGGTTCTATCGCTATAATTTCCATCTTTGTCTGGACGTCCATAATTCCAACAAATCATTGGATACTCCATTCCTTGTTGCTTGGCATGTACGGAAATGGCTTTGTGGTATGGGTAATCGAATGTCATGCGAGAGTAAGACTTCAATGTACTCGCCACTGCTTTTGTTGACCATTGTTCCCATAATGGATTTCCTTCTTTTGGATACATTGATACGGCCATAACATCTTTTCCTCCAATTTTAACGGCCATCATGTCCCAAATGTACTTTCTGGACGTTGCAAAACCAAAGTCACGAACATTTTCCGCGTATAGTTTCCAAGTCTTCTTTTTCGTTGATTTCGTCTTTTCTTTCTTTTCAACTTCCTTTTGACTTACAATTACAACTGGCTCGTCAAAAGATTTCTTTGCCTTGTCGTAACGCTTCATCATTTCTTTTGAAAAGACTTCCTTTCTATTCATCAATTTCCCTGTTCCATCTAAAATATGATCTGCAGGTACTGTAATATTTACTTCAAAGTTTCCAAATGGCAAAGCGAACTCGTCACGTCCCCAAAACTGAGAGTTTTGCCAACCTTCCACATCATTGTAGACTGCCATTCTTGGATAGAATTGAGCTATAACGTAGTTTCTATTGTCCGAGTCTGCAAAATACTCATATCCAGAACGCCCTCTTCCATTTACGTGATCATTGATGTTGTACCACCACTTGATCGAAAAAGAAAACTTTTCACCAGTCTTCAATGCTTTGGGAAGTTCTATGCGCATCATCGTTCTATTGATCATATGTGGCAATGGCTTGCCGTTGGCATCTTTTACTTCTTGAATCTTGAATCCGCCATCAAAACCATCGGTCATGTAGCTATTTGCAAATGAACCAGCCATTTCTGCCGGTGCAATTCCGCTACCCTCTATCAAAGGTGTCTTGGAATCCTTCGCTCTCATATTTTGATCCAATTGTACCCAAAGGTACTTTAAGGCATCCGGAGAATTGTTTGTATAAGTAATGGTTTCATTTCCTGATAACTTGGCATTGACATCGTCGAGCTCCAAGTCCATTTTGTAGTCTGCTTGTTGTTGATAATAAGCTGCACCAGGCGCTCCTGAAGCAGAGCGATACATATTTGGTGTAGAGAACTCATCGTACAACTGTTTGAACTTGTTGTTGTTCGTATGCCCTTGTTTTTGTTCTGTTTTTTCTTCCTGTCCCTGTTGAGCCATGGCTCCTATGGAGACAAACATAACCGAAAGAAAATAATACTTTAGTTTAGTCATCTTTAAAAATTGTTGTTTTTTGAAATAAATAGGTCGTCAAATTAACAATTTTTAGGATTTATACGTTATTTTTTATTAGAAGTTTAACAAACCTTTATCGTTTTCGGGAATTAATACGAATGTTTTATGTTTTGAGTTTATGAATGTTCTTACAATGTTCTTCTGTTCTTCGAACATGTCGAAGAGTACCTTGTTCTCCACTTCAAAGGATTTTATCTCTCCCACATTTTCTATTTCCATATAACAATGTATGATGTCATCTTCGTATTCCTTGCCCAAGAAGGTAAATTTCACAGGTTGATTGTTCACATTTATCAACAGTTTCGATTTCATGTATCTTTCCATGTATAAATCGATTTGCTTCTCATCCTTTCCTGTATTCAATATTATGGTTTCGTCATAGCGTTCCTGCAACAAACGCTCAAAATCATCAATGAAGATCCTTGAGGTAATTTGTATCGTTTGCTTTTCCTTTACGTAGTCTATTTGCGTTACGCTTACATAGTACTTGTGTGCAGTCGTAAAGGCAAACAATGGTAGAATTAGAAGAAATAGATATTTTTTCATTTTAGGCATGATACTTGTTTTTCGTTTTCAAAACTAATCATTTGGTTCAAAAAGCATTCCAATTTTTTATTATTCTTTCGATGTTCTATTTTTTTGATATTGCTCATACTTCTCCTTCATGAATTCAATTGCTTCCAAGTCGCTCGTCCCGCATCTTGCCATAAAGTTATCATCTTCCGAACAGAAATAGAGGAAATCCATTTTCAGATTGTCTGCCATGGGATTTTCGTCGAAGAAACTTTTTGATAGCCGAGCTTTGAGACCATACATCAAAGCTTCATCTCGTTCCAGCTTCACGATGTGCTTCAACCTCTTTGTTCTTCCCGTTATCGCATTGATAAGCGCAATTGCTGAAACAGACATTCCTACACCTCCCAAAGACCCTCCCATTGTAGGGTTCATATCGGAGGCCTCCTGCAAACGTTTTTCGTTTGCCGTCTTCTTTTTTCCCGTGTAACCTGGAATGCCCACATCGTAAAAGTTGATGTCGGGTTTTGCATCCGAATTCAAAATATCTGAAGACAAATCGCCTGTAAGGATCTTTCCAACTACGACTTCATCCAATTCATTCACTTTTGATTCCAATCTTACCGTGAGTTTTTCAAGAGCAACGTCTTCCTCGGAAACTATTAGCGATACCAATGCATATTGTACAGAAGAGATCACCAAGGTGTCTTTTGCCATTGCTTGTATCTTGAATTCGCCAGAAGCATTGGTCGTTGCAAATTGTCTTCTGGACTTATTTATCACGTGTATGCCATCTATGCTTTCATCTGCCTCTACCCTTCCCAACAACTCCGTCATTTGGGCATATCCCAAATTGACTCCCATTAGAATAAAAAACAATGTTCTGGTTATTTTCAATGGTCTTGTTTTAAAAACAACTTGCTTTTTTGTTGTAGAGATTCTATGAGTTTCATTTCATTGCCCTTGTCCAAAAGAGCGGCATCAAAGTTTTCATCTTCCAAAAAAAGAATGAATGCTCCAACTCTTTCCTTTGGAATCCCATAATTGTTTGTGAAATAGTCATCTTTGTATCCTTCGAACAATTCTGAAACAGAAGATTCCTTAATTGCCGTCTCAATGCCCCCCCTTCTTTCTTCTTTGCTTTTCCTTTTAAACAACGATGGCATCATCAGTTTCAATATTTGTCCAAAATCCGCCAAGTATATAGGAGATTGAGCCATTGCTATGTTTTCTACCCCACTGTGATAATCGTCCGACATGTCGAAATTGCTGAAACTTCCAAAGCTAAAGCCAATGGCATCTATAACCTTTACATTTTCAGTATCAGTTTTCAGAAACCCCGTCAAACCATATGGTAGTATGACCACTTCATCCAAATTGTTGATTCGTTCCACCAAATAGACCTTCAATGTCCTAGTATCCACTACATCTTTGGTTATCGTCAATTTGAATGGAATGAATTGCAAAGCTGAAACTTCTATTTTGTCGTTTAAAGCGACTTCCATCTTGAATTCCCCCAAGGCATTCGTTATCGTTCCTTTGTTTGACGAGGCATTGAAGATCGTCACTCCTTCCAGGTCTTCTGTACTCACTATTATTTTTCCTGCAACTTCCACCCTATCCACACTTTGACAAAAAGCGAGACTCGCATAGAGCAAAAGCATATATGTTAAAAAGGAGAATCTCATTCAGTTAGTATTTAGTTAATGTAAAGAACGGTTTTCAAATCTTAATTAAAATTAAAAGCAAGTTTAAAATTTTGTTAAAGCCAATGTTTACATAAATTTACAACAATTATAATTATTCTCGTCATTTCGGGAATGAAACACGCAATGATTTCGTTATGAAGACGTTATCATATACCTATCAGAACAAGCAACAAACCCAAACAAATGAGACATTTAATAATAGCAAGTACATCTACCATCTATGGAGGTAAACCTTTAGAATATCTTTTAGATGAACTAATCGGTTTCTATGAGGATGCCAATGAGATACTTTTCATTCCTTATGCCAGACCCAGTGGCATATCTCACGATGACTATACGAATAAAATAGCAAATGCATTCAAACCCATTGACAAGACAGTGAGAGGCATCCATGAATTCGAGAACCCTACAAAAGCCATCGCGCAAGCCAAAGGCATCTATGTAGGTGGAGGGAACACCTTTGTCCTGGTAAACCAACTATACAAGAACAACTGCTTGGAAGCTTTGAGGACAGCAGTAAACAATGGCACGCCGTACCTTGGCACAAGTGCTGGAAGCAATGTTTGTGGACTGACGATGCATACTACCAACGACATGCCAATAGTATATCCTCCCAGCTTCAAGACTTTGGGGCTTGTTCCTTTCAACATCAATCCTCATTACTTGGATCCTGATACAGATAGCACGCATATGGGAGAAACCAGAGAAACTAGAATAAAGGAGTTTCACAAGTTCAACACGCAACCAGTTGTTGGCTTGAGAGAAGGAAGTTGGCTGGAAGTCAAAGACAATTCCATCCAATTGAAAGGAATTCCCGATGCTCGAATCTTCGAATACAACACTGAAGCCTATGAAATAGGGACTTCAACCCATCTAAATGAATTGAAATAGATTTTGAGCGAATGCATTTAACATTTTTGTAAATTAAAAACACATTGAAAATGAGTACATCACACAAGTTGCAATTAAGCAAAGAAGATATGAGGTCATTTGGCTATCAAGTTATAGATAGCATTGTCGAACATTTCGCAAGCGAGCGTGACAAAATGCCTGTAACTCAAGCTTCCCGTGAAGAAATGGATTCTATTTTCAATATGGAATCCCCTGAAAAACCTACTCATTATCAAGATGTATTGGACCTTGTCATAAACAAAGTACTCCCAAACAGCAATATCGTTTCCCACCCAAAGTCATTTTCCTTCGTTCCAGGCCCAAGCAATTACGTAAGCGTCATGGCCGATACCCTTGCCACTGGCTTCAATGTATTCTCAGGAGGTTGGGCTGCGTCTCCCGCTGCGGCAGAATTAGAGATCGTGACGATGAATTGGTTGCTGAAACTCTTTAAATTCCCCACAAAGAAAGGCGGTGGAATCTTTACCAGCGGTGGTTCCATGGCAAACTTAACTGCTTTGGTAACCGCGAGAAGACTGCGTTGCGGAGATGATTTTTCCAAAGCCATCATCTACATGTCGGATCAAGCTCATTCCTCAAACATCAAGGCCATTCGCGTATTGGGTTTCAAGAAGGAACAAGTACGCATCATTCCTACAGACATCGAGTTTAAAATGGCCATCAACAAACTTAAAAACGCCATCGCAAAGGATAGATTGGAAGGCTTGACCCCTTTTTGCATCATAGCGTCTGCAGGAACCACAAATACAGGAACCGTGGATCCATTGAATGAAATTTCCAAAATCTGCAAAAAGGAAAAACTATGGTTTCACATTGATGGCGCCTATGGAGGCGCAGCCATACTTTCAAAAAAAGGAAATGCTTTGTTAAAAGGCATAGAAAAAGCCGACTCGTTAACCATAGATCCCCATAAATGGTTGTACCAACCGTATGAGATGGGATGTTTGTTGGTTCGCAACCATAAATGGCTAAGTCAAACCTTTAGTGAAAAACCAGAATATTTGAGAGACATAGAAGGCAATACCTCCGAAATCAATTTTTACGATCATGGCATCCAACTCACCAGACGTTTTAGAGCGTTGAAGTTTTACATGTCCCTAAAGACATTTGGTATGGGAGCATTTAGAAAGGCCATAGCCTACAACATAGATCTTGCTGAAAACGTCGAAGATTTGCTTAGACAGAGTTCAAATTGGGAAGTAGTTTCCCCTGCCACGCTTGCTGTCATAAACTTCAGATACAATCCCATAGGAAAATCATTTTCAGAAAAAGAATTAGATGTTTTAAACCAAGCAATCTCCAAAAAGATCACTGAATCCAGAGAAGCTTTGCTGGTAACTACGGTTTTACAAAATCAAATAGTTTTGCGAATGTGCCTAATCAATCCCAGAACTACGATAGAGGATGTAAAAGACACATTGCAATCATGTGAAAAATTGGTTGAAGGCCTGTATTAAATCCCCAAACACTCTAGAAATGATAAGTTAAACGTATTAAAAACAAAAAAGGCGCATTCCAATTGGAATGCGCCTTGATTTTCACAAGAGGGTGTAAGCCCTGCGGAAACACCAATCATTGTTGGTTATCCAAAAAACAACTGGTAGTCAACCCCTAGGGGAAATATTTTATTTCCAATTAATTTATCCTGTAAATAAAATATTATTCTTAATTTAGCTGCAATGATTTCCATTAAAAACAATATACGTATCTCTACTCCGAGTTTATTTGGTTTCCCCGTGCGCTGTCGCTGTAACGGATAACCCATTTTTTGTAAGCTATTTACGTCATATTTTTTTAAAACTCTTGAATCATTTTTCCTTCATAACATCTCATAGAAACTTTATTACAACTTGTAATGCTAGTATTTCTATGCCCTTTGTTTTCCGTCGTCGCCCGTAAGGGTATGTCTCTATTCAAGGAACTTTGGTGAGTCCGGTTCCATTTCTCAAAAAATACATCTTCAATTTATTCACAAATTTTAAACTACAACAATGAAAATCGTCATTGCTGACAAATCACATGTCATCTATGCAAAGGAGATCTGTGATACCATATCCGCAGCTGCCAAAATCCGAGGTACAGGAATTGCAAAACGTAAACCGGAGTACATCGTTGAAAAGATGAAAAACGGCAATGCCGTCATAGCCTTAAAGGATGAAAAACTTGCAGGGTTTTGTTACATAGAGGCTTGGGGGCATGGCAAATTCGTTGCCAATTCCGGATTGATAGTTCATCCAGACCATAGAGGGCAAGGAATTGCAAAACAAATCAAGAAACTAATATTCGATCACTCAAGAACCAAATACCCAAATGCAAAGGTATTTAGCATCACTACAGGTCTAGCTGTAATGAAATTGAATAACGAGCTAGGTTACAAACCAGTCACATTCTCTGAATTGACAAATGACCAGTCTTTTTGGAATGGTTGCAAAACTTGTAAAAACTACGATGTATTGCAACGCACAAAACAACAGATGTGCTTATGTACAGGGATGCTATTTGATCCAAACAACAAAGAAAAAAAAGAAATCAAAAGAACAAAAGAAGAGGTTTTCAAAAGGTTGAAAAGCATTAAACAAACCATATTCTTAAAAAGAGACAAAAAATGAAAAAAATAGTACTGGCCTATAGTGGAGGATTAGACACCTCTTATTGCGCTGTCAATTTATCAAAAGCAGGCTTCGATGTCCATGCAGTAAGTATCAATACTGGTGGATTTACCTATGAGGAAATCAAAACAATCAAAGACAACGCCTATAAAATGGGAGTTTCAACTTATAAAAACATCGATGCAACCAAGACCTATTACCACAAGATCATCAAATACCTGATTTTTGGCAATGTATTAAAAAACAACACCTATCCTCTATCTGTAAGTGCAGAACGCATCATTCAAGCCATGGAGATTGCAAACTATGCAAAAAGCATTGATGCCAAATATGTTGCGCACGGCAGTACCGGAGCTGGAAACGACCAAGTGAGATTCGACATGACATTTCAAACGTTGGCTCCAGACATTGAAATCATCACACCTATTAGAGATCAAAAACTATCTAGACAAGAGGAAATAGAATATTTGAAGAGCTGCGGAGTGGATCTGTCTTGGGAAAAGGCAAAGTATTCCATAAACAAAGGACTTTGGGGAACTAGCATTGGTGGGGTAGAAACCTTGACATCAGTAAACCCCTTGCCTGAATACGCATATCCATCTCAAGTTGAAAAAACCAACATCGAAAAAATAAAGCTGACATTTCTAAAAGGTGAGTTGGTAGCCATAAACAACAACAAAGAAACTTCAGAAAAAACAATACAAACACTAAATGCCATGGCTTCCAAATTTGGAATAGGAAGGGACATGCATATAGGAGACACGATCGTAGGAATCAAAGGACGAGTCGGTTTTGAGGCAGCAGCAGCCCTAATAACAATAAAAGCACATCATCTATTGGAAAAGCA
The DNA here is from genome assembly GCA_020631395.1 of Bizionia sp. Classification (GTDB taxonomy): domain Bacteria; phylum Bacteroidota; class Bacteroidia; order Flavobacteriales; family Flavobacteriaceae; genus JAHDHI01. Next base: position 6,833 of record JAHDHI010000048.1, on the reverse strand, counting down.
CACGCTGACCAAATGGCAATTGCAGCACAAAGAGCATCTATCGAGTTTTTATGGCATGCATCTGCACGAAGGTCAATATTTAGATCCCGCAATGAGGGACATCGAAGTTTTTTTGGAAAGCAGTCAAACTCGAGTTTCAGGAGATGTATTTGTTAGTTTGAAGCCATATCATTTCACCTTGGATGGCGTTGCATCCAAACACGATCTCATGAATGCCAAGTTTGGCTGTTATGGCGAAACGAATACAGGTTGGAATGCAGAAGAGGTTAAAGGTTTCATCAAGATTCTTGGAAATCAAAACAAAATATATCAACAAGTAAATTCGGAATTATGATACAAATCGGAATTATTGGAGGGGCTGGATATACAGCAGGAGAACTAATTAGATTGTTGCTACATCACTCTAAAGCAAACATCAATTTTGCATACAGCACATCGAATGCAGGAAACAAAATCAGTAGCATTCATCAAGACATGGTTGGATCTACCGATCTTCATTTTACAGATAGGGTCAATCCGGACGTCGATGTCTTGTTTTTATGTCTAGGCCACGGGAATTCTCAAAAATTCCTTGAGAATCATTTCTTTTCGAAACATACAAAGATCATCGATCTAGGAAATGATTTCAGATTGAAAAAAGACAAGGTTTTTCAAAATGAGCAATTCACCTATGGTTTACCGGAATTACAAAAGGATGCCATAAAAAAAGCAAAGCACATCGCCAATCCTGGCTGCTTTGCAACGGCAATCCAATTGGCTTTGTTACCATTGGCAAATGCCAATTTGATACATACCGATGTTCATGTAAATGCGGTTACGGGAGCAACCGGTGCAGGAACTTCGCTATCTGCCACTACACATTTCACATGGAGAGACAACAATTTTTCACATTACAAACCATTTAAACATCAACATCTGGGAGAAATCAATCAATCCTTGAATGCATTACAAGAAGGTTTTGATTCAGAAATTGTGTTCATTCCAAATAGGGGTAATTTCTCCAGAGGAATCTTTGCAACGGCATACACCAATTTCGAAGGGGACTTGGAAGACGCCAAGTACATATACAAAACGTTTTACAAAGATGCCAAATTCACTTTTGTCTCAAACGAAGACATTCACTTGAAACAAGTAGTAAACACCAACAAATGCTTGATTCATCTGCACAAGCACAATGACAAACTCCTAATAACATGCATCATTGACAATTTATTGAAAGGAGCCTCAGGACAGGCCATTCAAAATATGAATTTGCTATTTGAATTTGAAGAATCCGAAGGATTAAACCTTAAAGCCAACTTTTTTTAACCAAAGAAATCATGAATCTATTCAACGTATATCCATTATTTGACATTGTACCGACAAAGGCAAACGATGTTTTTGTCCATGATGAAAACGGAACCAAATATTTAGATCTCTATGGAGGTCATGCCGTTATATCAATTGGTCATTCGCATCCAGAATATGTAAGGCGCATCAATGAGCAAGTTGGCAAATTGGGTTTTTACAGCAATTCCATCAAAAACCCTTTACAACAGCAATTGGCAAAGGAACTAGCAAGGCTTTCAAATTGCAAAGACCATAATCTGTTTTTGTGCAATTCAGGAGCCGAAGCCAATGAAAATGCCTTGAAGCTAGCCTCATTCCACACCAAGAAAAAGAAGGTGATTTCCTTTAAAAAGGCCTTTCATGGCAGAACCTCGGCAGCAGTTGCAGCAACAGACAACACAAAGATCGTTGCTCCCATAAATGCGCAACAGAAAGTAGAATTCATTTCCCTAGGCGATATCGTCTCTGTAGAAAAAGCCTTGTCAAGGAACGACGTCTGCGCTGTCATTACAGAATGCATTCAAGGTGTTGGGGGACTGGATGAAAGTACAACCGAATTCTATAAGGAATTAGAGGCCTTATGCAAAAAACACGATGCTCTTTTAATAATGGACGAAGTTCAATCCGGTTTTGGAAGAACAGGAGACTTCTTTGCCTTTCAAAAGCACCGCATTACTCCAGACATCATTTCCATCGCCAAAGGTATGGGCAATGGTTTTCCTATTGGAGGTATTTTAATCCACCCTAAAATTGAAGCTTCTTTTGGTCTATTAGGCTCAACTTTTGGTGGAAACCATTTGGCGTGTGCAGCATCCTTGGCTGTCTTGAAGGTATTGAATGATGAAGAACTGATGAAAAACACCAAAGACATTTCCTCATATTTTTCAGAAAGAGCGAAAACAATTCCTCAAATAAGACAAATTAAAGGAAGGGGATTGATGCTAGGGTTGGAATTCGATTTTCCGATTGCAAAATTGAGAAAGAATCTCATTTTCGAACATCACATTTTTACTGGAAATGCAAAAAACCCAAACCTCATTAGAATACTACCGCCATTGTCCATTCAAAAAAAGCATATTGACTTTTTTTTTGAAGCCCTGACCAAAGAACTATTGAAATGAAACACTATTTAAACATCGACGATCTTGAAGATGTAAATTCAACGATACAAGAAGCCATCAAATTGAAAAGACATCCATACAAAAATTCCAAATTGGGAAGAAACAAGACATTGGTCATGCTTTTTTTCAACTCCAGCCTAAGAACGCGTCTAAGCACCGAAAAAGCTGCAAAAAACTTGGGAATGCAAGTTATCACCTTGAACGCAAATGAAACTTGGAATTTGGAATTCGAAAACGGCACCATAATGAATGCTGGTACATCCGAACACATAAAGGAAGCTGCCCAAGTGATTTCTCAATATGCAGACATCATAGCCGTGAGAGCTTTTCCAACATTGAAAGACAAAATGGAAGATGAATCCGAATTTATCTTAAACAATTTTGTAGCACATGCGACTGTGCCCATTGTAAATATGGAAAGCTCTACGGCTCACCCATTGCAAGCATTGACCGATGCCATTACCATTGAAGAGTTAAAACCCAAAGCTAGACCAAAAGTCGTTTTGTCTTGGGCTCCTCATCCCAAAGCGTTACCTCATGCAGTGGCCAATTCGTTTGTAGAGATCATGCAAGAACTGGATGTCGATTTTTCAATAACACATCCCAAAGGTTATGAATTGGATCCAAAAACAACCAAAGACATACCCATTAATTACAATCAAGAAGAAGCAATGAAAGATGCAGATTTCGTTTATGCAAAAAACTGGAGCAGTTATTCCGATTATGGAAAAGTCATTTCCCAAGACACAAGCTGGATGATCACAAAAGAAAAATCTGGCAATGCAAAATTCATGCATTGTTTGCCAGCGAGAAGAAACGTAATCGTGGAAGATGCTGTTTTGGACAATGATAACTCAGCGGTTATCAAACAAGCAAACAACAGAACCTTTGCAGCACAAGTCGTTTTGAAGAGAATACTGGAAAAACTATGATGCTCGCAAGTAAAACTTAATTCACAAAAAAATGAAAACATTGAAAGTCATAAAAATCGGAGGAAGCATCATTGATCAACCAAAAGCCTTGAATGAATTTCTGGTTAAATTCTCAAAAATAAAAGCGTCCAAGATATTAGTTCATGGTGGAGGAAAACTAGCGTCCAAACTGGCAGACCAAATGCAGGTCGAAGTCAAAATGATTGAGGGCAGAAGAATAACGAATGCAGAAACACTAGACATCATTACAATGGTCTATGCTGGTAAGATCAATAAAAACATAGTATCCAAATTGCAGCAACATGCTTGCAATGCCATTGGGTTTACTGGAGCAGATGGCAATACCATCGTTTCCAATAGAAGACCGATAAAGAACATTGACTATGGTTTTGCTGGAGACATAAAGCATATAAACACCAAAATTCTGAAATTACTTCTAGAGACAAACATCACACCTGTCTTCTGTGCAATCACCCACGATGAAAATGGACAATTGTTGAATACGAACGCAGATACGATTGCCTCCGAATTGGCCATTGCCTTTGCATCCATATACAAAACGGAATTGTATTATTGTTTTGAAAAGAACGGTGTTTTAAAGGATGTCAACGATGACGGTTCCGTCATAGAAAACATAACCAAAGAAAACTACCTAGCCCTATTGGAACAAAACATAATTGTTGATGGCATGTTACCGAAACTAGACAATTGCTTTCATGCCATTGATAGAAATGTACAAAAGGTCTGCATCGGAAAACCAGAAATGCTTTTCAATTCAACCTTCAACCACACAACCATTCAAACATGATGAAAACAATGAAACAACACACAAAAGAGGCCATCGCATTGCTAAAGAACCTCATTGAAACACAATCTTTCTCTTCGGAAGAAGACGAAACGGCATTGCTAATTGAAAATTGGTTCAAACACAATGGCATTCCTTCCAAAAGAAATAAAAACAATGTTTGGGCAACGAACAAATACTACGATGCTTCCAAACCAACCTTGTTGCTCAATTCTCATCACGATACCGTAAAACCTAACAATGGCTATGTGAAAAATCCATTCAAGGCAACCATCGAGAATGGAAGACTCTATGGCTTGGGAAGCAATGATGCTGGAGGTTGTTTAGTTTCCCTATTGGCAACGTTCATTCATTTTCATAGCAAGAAAAATCTAAAATACAATTTGGTGATCGTTGCTTCGGCCGAAGAGGAAAGTAGTGGACAGAATGGATTGAACAGCATGCTATCCATCATACCTAAGATAGACGTTGCCATAGTTGGAGAGCCAACATTGATGAATTTGGCCATTGCAGAAAAGGGCTTGATTGTTTTCGATGCCTTGATAAAGGGAACGCCAAGCCATGCTGCCCACCCCAACGAGGACAATGCCATCTACAAATCCATCGATGCTTTGCAATGGTTTAAAAAACAACATTTCGACAAAACTTCCGAGGTTCTTGGAAATGTAAAAATGACGGTGACCCAAATCCATGCAGGGCAACAACACAATGCGGTTCCTGCCGAGGTCAAATTGGTTGTAGATGTTCGTGTAAACGACAAGTATTCCAATCAGGAAATCTCAGATTTCCTATCTCAAAACTCCCCTTGTGATGAGATTTCCCCTCGAGGCTTGCAATTGAACTCATCATCGATTCCGCTAGATCATGAATTGGTAATAGCTGGAATGGAAATTGGTAGAACTACCTACGGCTCTCCAACACTGTCAGATCAAGCTTGTTTGAATTGCCCATCATTGAAATTGGGGCCTGGGGACAGTACACGTTCACATTCGGCAGATGAGTTCATTTACCTTTATGAAATCGAAGAAGGCATACAAACATATGTTGAGTTGTTGAATCGTGTAATCGTTAAACAGCCAAATCTCACCTGAGAAAGTAGGAATGCCAACAAAAACTATAGCATAACAAGATTCCTGCCTTTTCAGGAATGACAAAAAAACAAAATATGAAACTTTGGGACAAAGGATTGACAATCGATAAAAAAATAGAGCATTTCACCATCGGAAACGATAGAGAGATAGACATGCACATTGCAAGATACGACATACAAGCCTCATTGGCACATGCAAAGATGTTACATAAGATCAATATGATTTCCACCAACGAACTGGAACAATTGGAAGTAGGGTTATCGACATTACAACAACAAATAGAAGATGAGACCTTTAAAATAGAAGAACAATTTGAAGATGTGCATTCCAAGATTGAATTCGAGCTCACTAAAATGTATGGTGATGTCGGGAAAAAGATCCATACAGCACGATCCAGAAACGATCAAGTTCTAGTTGCATTGAATTTGTATTACAAACAAAATTTGTTAGAAGTAAAAGCCAAAACAAGTAATTTATTTGAAACACTGTTGAAGTTGTCGGACACTCACAAAGACCAATTAATTCCTGGGTACACACATTTACAAGTAGCCATGCCTTCATCCTTTGGACTTTGGTTTTCGGCATATGCAGAATTATTGATCGATGATTTATATCTAATAGATGCAACATTGAAAGTCGTAGACCAAAATCCATTGGGTTCTGCCGCTGGATATGGAAGTTCATTCCCAATAGACAGGGAGTTCACCACTCGAGAGTTGAACTTTTCCACATTGAAATACAACGTTATAGCCGCACAAATGAGTCGAGGAAAAAATGAAAGAACGATTGCTAGTGCCTTAGGTGGATTGAGCAATACCTTGGCAAGGTTTTCCATGGACATTTGCTTGTATATGAGTCAGAATTTTGGTTTCCTTTCCTTTCCGGATGAGTTGACAACGGGAAGCAGCATCATGCCGCACAAGAAAAACCCAGATGTATTCGAATTGATTAGAGGCAAATGCAATAAGATTCAAGCCTTGCACTCGGAAATGACATTAATAACCAACAACTTGCCAAGCGGATATCATAGGGATTTTCAGCTATTGAAAGAAGACATGTTCACCGCTTTTGAAGAGATCAAAAGCATTCTTGACATTTTTGATTATTCCATTCAACAAATCATTGTAAACGAAGTGGATTTAGCCGATGACAAATACAAATTCCTATTCACCGTAGACGACATGAATGGTTTGGTAGAAAGCGGAATAACCTACAGAGATGCCTATAGAACCATTGGAGACAAAGTGAGATCTGGAAATTACAAGCCCGATACAACTAAAAAGCATACGCACATTGGAAGCATTCACAATTTGGCACTAGATAAGATTAGAGAGAAATTTATTTTGGAATTCCCCATACATCACTAAATGTTAAAAGTCACAATATAGAAACATCGTGACTTTTTATTCCATGTGTTTTGATTTATCCACCAGTGTTATACCAATTAGACTTTAAAAATACTGTAATAGCATTTAGATAAAATTGGCAAGCTGTTATAGATTTAATAAGTTCACCTTCCATGTTTTCAATGAGTTTCTCTATTTTTTGTTCCAAC